>JACOUP010000004.1 GCA_016177765.1 Deltaproteobacteria bacterium
GGAGATGGTGATGCCTGGGGACCGTGTGGACATTGATGTGGAGTTGATCACGCCGATTGCGATGGAGAAGGAGCTCAGGTTTGCGATTCGTGAGGGGGGTCATACGGTCGGCGCCGGAGTCATCTCCCAGGTGGTGGAATAATGAGATCGATTATTCAAATGGAGTGCAGCGTTTGTAAGCACCGGAACTATTCAACGACGAAGAACAAGACCCGGACTCCCGGTAAGCTGGAGCAGAAGAAGTTCTGTCGTTTTTGCCGGAAACATACAGCGCATAAGGAGACGAAGTAGGGTTTAGGGGAGTAGCTCAGCTGGTAGAGCACCGGTCTCCAAAACCGGGGGTCGTGGGTTCGAATCCCTCCTCCCCTGTAGAAAGACAAAAAGTCGTATGCAAAAGTGGGTGAATCTTGGCCTTTTGATGGGGGCCATTGTTTTTTTTCTGTTCTTTTTCAAGTTGCTTGATTTTGTGTGGGACATTTCCCGACTCCCCTTGATGGAGGATTGGCCGGTCCCGCCGGTGGCTGTCATCAGTTTTCTGATTGCCGCCGGCACTGCCCTGGTTGTGCGGCGGAATGAGAAAGCCAACCTCTTTTTGAATGAGGTGGCCGGTGAGCTAAACAAGGTGACTTGGCCCGCCCGGAAAGAGACGGTTCTCTCAACCGGAGTGGTCATCGTGATGGTGGGGATCTGTTCGTTGATCCTTTTTATGTTTGATTTCTTGTGGGGGACAATAACGGGGGGGATGCTCGGGTTTTAATGTAGAAAGTTAATTATGCTTCATTGGTACGTGGTTCATACTTATTCGGGATTTGAGCAGAAGGCCAAAAAGGCTCTGGATGACAAGGTGAGGAGCCTTGGGAAGCAGTCGCTCATTGAAGAAGTGCTTGTCCCTTCGGAAAGTGTCGTTGAGATGAAAAAAGGGGTCAAGAAGACCGCCACGAGAAAATTTTTCCCTGGCTATATTTTGGTCAGGATGGAGTTCAATGAGGAGTCGTGGCGAATTGTCAAAGACACCCCCAAGGTGACCGGTTTTGTCGGTGGGAGCAAGACGCCACCGGTTGTTCCTGATGAAGAGGTGGCACGCATCACTCATCAGATCAGTGAAGGGACCTTGAAGCCGAAGCCGAAGGTGAGTTTTGACAAGGGGGAAAGCGTGAGGGTTGTCGACGGGCCGTTTACCAATTTTAACGGGATTGTCGATGAAGTGAAACCGGAAAAGGGGAAACTCAAGGTATTGGTCAGTATCTTTGGTCGCTCAACGCCGGTGGAACTTGATTTTATGCAGGTAGAGAAAAATTGAGGTTGAAAAAATAACATGGCCCCCAAAAAGATCACGGCGCAGGTGAAGTTACAGTGTCCGGCGGGACAGGCGAACCCGGCTCCTCCGGTAGGTCCGGCCCTGGGTCAGCACGGCGTCAACATCATGGAGTTTTGCAAGCAGTTTAACGCCAAGACCCAGAAGATGGAACAGGGGTTGATCATTCCGGTGATCATCACGGTCTATGTCGATCGTTCTTTTACCTTTATCATGAAGACACCGCCAGCCTCGGTGCTTTTAAAAAAGGCGGCCAAGATTGAAAAAGGTTCCGGTGTTCCCAACAAGGATAAGGTGGGGAGGGTGAGCCGATCTCAGGTTGAGGAGATTGCCAAGCTCAAGATGCCAGACCTGAACGCGGCCAGCCTCGAGGCGGCGGTCAACACAATTATGGGAACCGCCCGAAGTATGGGGATAGAGGTGGTATAATTTATGGGCAGAAAATACGAAGAATCATTAAAAAAGGTGGATCGGCACAAACGGTATAATCTTGAGGAAGGGCTCAAGGCGTTGGAAGGGGCCAAGTTCGTCAAGTTTGATGAAACGGTTGATATTGCGATCCGATTGGGTGTGGATCCGAAGCAGACCGATCAGATGGTTCGTGGCGCCATTGGTCTCCCGCACGGTTTGGGCCGAACAGTTCGTGTGATTGTCTTCGCCAAGGGGGAGAAGGAAAAGGAGGCAAAATCTGCCGGGGCTGACAAGGTTGGGGCTGAGGATTTGATTGCGGAGGTTCTGAAAGGATGGCTCGATTTTGATAAAACGGTTGCCACACCGGATATGATGGGTCAGGTGAGCAAGTTGGGCAAAATTTTAGGCCCTCGCGGTCTGATGCCGAATCCAAAGTTGGGAACGGTCACCTTTGATGTCGGGACAGCGGTGAAGGATCTCAAGAAGGGGAAGGTTGAGTTCAAGATCGACAAGGCCGGTATCGTTCATGTTCCGGTCGGGAAGGCCTCTTTTGGAAAGGACAAGCTAAAAGACAATATCCTGGCCCTGATGGAAGGGGTCCTTCGCGCCAAACCGCAGACCGCCAAAGGGAGCTATCTCAAGAGTGTGACAATTTCAACGACGATGGGACCGGGCGTCAAGCTTGACCCGACGACCCTCCAGGAACAGGCCGGGTTCTGAAGGAGTTAAAATGAAGCGGAGCGAAAAAACAACTGAGGTCCAGTCGCTAAAAGAAAAATTCCAGAAATCCAAGGCCGCTTTTCTGGCCGAGTACCGGGGATTAAAAGTTTCCGAGATTACTGAGATTCGCCGAGAGGTCCGGAAGTCGGAAGGCTCGATGAAGGTTGTCAAGAACCGGCTTGTGAAGAAGGCCCTCGAGGGGGGAGAAATGAATGCCCTCCTCACACACTTCAAGGGACCGCTCGCGGTGACTTGGGGGAATGACCCGGTTGTTGTGGCGAAGGTCCTGTCGAAGTATCAGGAAAGTTTTCCTGCCTTTCAATTGAAGGTTGGGATCCTGGATGGAAGACTGCTGGAGTCCAAGGATGTCGAGGCGTTGGCCAAGCTTCCGTCCAGGGAGGAACTCTATGCCAAACTGTTGGGGACCCTTGTGGCCCCCGCGACTAACCTGGCTCGGGTGTTAAATGCGCTTCCCCAAAAGCTGGCCCGGGTTGTGGATGCGATTGCGAAGAAACAGGCGAGTTAATAATTAACAGTAGGGGCGAGATGACCTCGCCCCTGCCTTTGTTCTATTATAAGGAGGAAGACATCATGGCAACAGCATCAAGAGCGGAAATTGTTGAGTCGCTCAAGGCAATGCCACTTCTTGAAGTGGCGGAGTTGGTCAAAGACCTGGAATCAACCTTCGGTGTTACCGCAGCAGCCCCCGTCATGGCTGTTGCTGGTGGGGCCGCTGGCGGAGCCCAAGCGGCCGCTGAGGAAAAGACCGAGTTTACCGTCGTTCTTACCTCGGGTGGTGATAACAAGATCAATGTTATCAAGGAGGTTCGTGTCATCACTGGTCTTGGTCTGAAAGAGGCCAAGGATCTTGTGGAGGGTGCTCCGAAGACCGTGAAGGAAGGGGTCAACAAGGAGGACTCAGCCAAGATCAAGGCCCAACTGGAGAAGGCTGGAGCGAAGGTAGAAATTAAATAAGGAGTTAAAAAATGCCAACACCCTCTTTGGGGGATGGTCAGATCTTCCGGAAGGATTTTTCCAAGATCGACCAGGTTATTCCCATCCCGAATCTGATTGAGATTCAAAGGAAGTCGTTTGAGAAATTTTTGCAGGTGGGGGTTCCCCTGGAGAAAAGGGAAAATCACGGCCTGCAGGCTGTTTTCAAGAGTGTCTTTCCGATCCGGGATTTCAACAACTCGGCCTCGCTTGAGTTTGTCAGCTATCACCTGGACAAGCCGAAGTACGATGTGGGGGAATGCCGCCAACGGGGAATGACTTTTGCCGCTCCGATCCGTGTGGTTGTCCGGCTAGTTGTTTGGGATACCGATGCGGAAACCGGGGCGCAGACGATTCGGGATGTCAAGGAGCAGGAGGTTTATTTCGGCGAAATCCCGCTCATGACGGAAACAGGGACCTTTATTATCAACGGGACAGAACGTGTCGTGGTCAGCCAGCTCCACCGTTCTCCCGGCATCTTTTTTGAGCATGATAAAGGGAAGACTCACGCTTCGGGTAAACTGCTCTATTCTGCCCGGATCATTCCGTACCGCGGGTCATGGCTTGATTTCGAATTTGATCCCAAGGATGTCCTTTACGTCCGGATCGACCGTCGGCGGAAACTGCCGGCAACCGTGCTTCTTAAAGCCCTTGGTCATTCCACTGCCGATCTGCTCAACTATTTTTATCAGAGTGAAGTTATCAGCTATGATGGCAAGAGGGTTTTCAAAAATGTCGTTCCTGAATTGCTCCGCTTCCAGCGAGCGGCCAAGGATATTAGGCACCCCAAGACGGATGAGCTGATCATCAAGGCCGGTCGCAAGTTTGCCAAGCCGATCCTGGACAAACTGATTGCGGCGAAGGTGAACGAGATTCCGATTGAACCGGGAGAGATCTATAACCGTGTTGCCAGTCAGGATATCGTCGACAAGAACACGGGCGAGGTTATTTTGGGGATTGGCGATCTCTTGACCGAGGAGAAGTTTGAAGAGATCCGGAAACGGAAGATTAATGATATCCCCCTCCTTTTTATAGACAACCTGAACGTCGGTCCCTACATTCGGAATACCCTCCTTTTGGACAAGGTTGCCTCAACAGAGGAAGCGTTGATCGAGATTTACCGCCGTCTCCGACCGGGTGATCCGCCGACACAGCAGTCGTCGCAGACCTTTTTTGAAAACCTCTTTTTTAACCCTGAGCGTTATGACCTTTCCAAGGTCGGCCGTCTCAAGGTCAATTTCAAGTTTGGTTTCAACGTCCCGCTTGAGGTGACCACCCTCCGCAAGGAGGATATCATGGAGACGGTTCGTTACCTGGTCAATCTCAAGGATGGTAAAGGGGCGGTGGATGATATCGATCATCTCGGCAACCGTCGTGTCCGTTCTGTTGGTGAGCTTTTGGAAAACCAGTACCGTATCGGTCTCGTCCGGATGGAAAGGGCGATCAAGGAACGAATGAGTCTTCAGGATGTGGAGACCCTCATGCCACACGACTTGATCAACCCAAAACCGGTTTCTGCGGTCATCAAGGAATTTTTTGGTTCCAGCCAGCTGTCGCAGTTTATGGACCAGACAAACCCCCTTTCGGAAATTACGCACAAACGCCGACTTTCAGCCTTGGGCCCGGGTGGTTTGACGCGGGAGAGGGCCGGTTTTGAAGTCCGTGACGTCCATGCCACACACTATGGCCGGATTTGCCCGATTGAGACCCCGGAAGGACCCAACATCGGGCTCATCGCCTCTCTTTCCACCTATGCTCGAGTCAACGATTATGGTTTTATCGAGACCCCTTACCGCAAGGTCCAGAGTGGAAGGGTGACCGAAGAGGTGGCCTTCTTCTCCGCGCTGGATGAGGAAAAATACACCATCGCCCAGGCCAATGCCACCCTGGACAAAAAGGGGGCCTTTACCGCCGACCTGATTTCCTGCCGCAAGAACGGCGAGTTTATTATGGTTCCGGCCTCCGAGGTTCAGTTGATGGATGTTTCTCCAAACCAGCTGGTTTCCATTGCCGCCTCATTGGTACCGTTTCTCGAACATGACGATGCCAACCGCGCCTTGATGGGTTCCAACATGCAGAGGCAGGCGGTTCCTCTCCTTCGAGCAACAGCCCCGCTGATCGGGACCGGTATTGAATCAGTGGTGGCGCGTGATTCCGGTGTGACCGTGGTGGCCAAGAGAGATGGTGTCGTTCATTATGTGGATGCCACCAAGATTGTGGTCAAGGCGGACAAATCAAGCCGCAAGGAATCGGATACGGACAACTACGGTCTGATCAAATACCAGCGTTCCAACCAGAACACCTGTGTCAACCAGAGACCGATTGTCAAGAAGGGGGACAAGATCAAGGCGGGAACGATCATCGCCGATGGTTCAGCGACCCATCGGGGGGAATTAGCGCTGGGTCAAAACGTCCTTGTCGCTTTCATGCCGTGGGGCGGCTATAATTTTGAGGACTCCATCTTGATCTCTGAAAAGTTGGTCAAGGAAGACACGATGACCTCCATCCATATCGAGGAGTTTGAATGCGTGGCGCGGGATACCAAGTTGGGCAAAGAGGAGGTCACCCGCGACATTCCAAACGTTGGGGATGAGGCGCTGACTAATGTCGATGAAGGGGGGATTGTCCGGATCGGGGCTGAAGTGAAGCCAAGCGATATCCTGGTTGGCAAGATTACTCCAAAAGGCGAGACACAACTTTCGCCGGAGGAAAAGCTCCTTCGGGCGATCTTTGGTGAGAAGGCGGGGGATGTGAAAGACTCGTCTCTCCGCGTTCCACCCGGTGTTTTTGGCACCGTTATCCATGCCCAGGTTTTTTCCCGCGAGGGGGGAGAGCTGGATGAGCGGGCGAAAGATCTTCAGGACAAGGAGACACAGAAACTCCTCAAGGATCGTGATGAAGAGGTGAAGTCGATCAAGGACCGGATTCGAAAAAAGATCAAACAACTTCTCGTCGGCAAAACGGCAACCACCAAGGTGGTGGATGACGAAGCGGAAGAGACACTCCTGGCCAAGGGGAAGACGATCACCGATTCTGTTCTGGAAAAAATACCGTTTGATAAGTGGGCTGAAATCACTATTGGGAATGAAGAGGTTGAAGAAGAAGTGACCGAGTTGGTCGACTCCTTTGAAGAGCAGGTCGACCTCGTCAAGATGGTTTTTGACCAGAAGGTTTCGAAGCTCAAGAAAGGGGACGAGCTCCCGCCGGGTGTCATCAAGATCGTCAAGGTTTATGTGGCGATCAAACGGAAACTCTCCGTGGGGGACAAGATGGCTGGCCGTCACGGGAACAAAGGGGTCATCTCCCGTATTCTTCCTGAAGAAGATATGCCGTATCTGGAAGACGGGACGCCGGTTGAAATTGTCCTCAATCCGCTGGGTGTTCCTTCCCGTATGAACGTGGGTCAGATCCTGGAGGCCCATCTCGGGTGGGCGGTGCGCGGGCTTGGTCAGAAGATCGGTGATCTTGTGGAAAAGAACTACGGCAAAGAGGCCCTGAAAAATGCCATTCGCAAGGCGTACTCTTCAAAAGCCGTGGACGAGTTGCTGGATGATGCCTCCGAAAAAGAACTCAAGGCGATCGCTTCCCGCCTGAAAAATGGCACTTTTGTCTCCTCCGCTGTTTTTAACGGGGCCCGGGAATCGGAAATCAAGGAGATGCTGGCACAAGCCGATCTCCACAGCTCCGGCCAAACACTCCTTTTTGACGGCCGGACCGGTGAGGCGTTCGAACAACCGGTCACTGTCGGGGTCATGTATATGCTGAAGCTCCATCATCTGGTGGACGACAAGATCCATGCCCGATCAATCGGTCCCTACTCTCTGGTTACCCAGCAACCACTGGGGGGGAAGGCGCAATTCGGTGGTCAGAGACTTGGAGAAATGGAAGTCTGGGCGATGGAGGCGTACGGTGCTGCTTACTCCCTGCAAGAATTCCTGACTGTCAAATCGGATGATACCATCGGACGGACACGGATGTATGAGATGATTGTCAAGGGTGAAAGGGTCTTTGAGCCGGGGCTCCCGGAGTCCTTTAATGTGCTTGTGAAGGAACTCCAAAGCTTGGGTCTTCACATTCAACTTTTGGAAGAAAGGCAATAGTGAATAAGAAAAAGGAGTCTTGAATGAGCGACATTTACAGTTTTTTTGAGAAGCCCAAGGATCCGCTTTCCTTTTCAGGAATCCAGATCAAGATCGCCTCGACGGAAAAAATCAGGGAATGGTCCCATGGAGAGGTGAAGAAACCGGAGACGATCAATTACCGGACCTTCAAGCCGGAAAGAGACGGGCTCTTTTGCGCCAAGATTTTTGGACCAGTCAAAGATTACGAATGTAACTGCGGCAAGTACAAGCGGATGAAGCACCGGGGGATCGTCTGCGAAAAGTGTGGTGTTGAGGTTATTGCCTCCAAGGTGCGCCGGGAGCGGATGGGGCATATCACACTCGCAACACCGGTGGCCCACATCTGGTTTCTCAAGAGCCTGCCGTCGCGGATCGGCACCATCCTGGATGTGACTCTGAAGGATCTCGAAAAAGTCCTTTATTGTGAATCCTACCTGGTGACGGATCCGGGCAATACGGAACTGTTTGAAGGTCAGGTTCTGTCGGAGGATAAATACCAGAAGGCCCGTGCCGAATTCGGAAACAAGTTTCATTCCGGTATGGGGGGAGAGGTTGTCCGCGATCTTTTAAAGAAGATTGACCTGGAGGAACTGACCAAGAAACTCCGCAAGGAGATGGGCCAGACCAATGCGGAGGCGGCACGAAAGAAACTCGCCCGTCGTCTCAAGGTGACGGAGGCCTTTATTGCCTCCGGTAACCGTCCGGAGTGGATGATGCTGGAGATCGTTCCGGTTCTTCCTCCGGATCTCCGCCCGCTCGTTCCGTTGGATGGGGGCCGGTTTGCCACCTCCGATCTGAATGATCTTTACCGCCGTGTCATTAATCGAAACAATCGTCTGAAAAGACTGATGGAGCTGAATGCCCCGGAGATCATCATACGGAATGAAAAACGGATGTTGCAGGAATCGGTCGATGCCCTTTTTGATAACGGCCGGAGGGGAAGGGTTTTCACCGGCCCCAACAAGAGACCGCTCCGTTCCCTCTCCGACATGTTGAAAGGGAAACAGGGCCGTTTCCGTCAGAACCTTTTGGGGAAACGGGTTGATTATTCCGGACGTTCGGTCATTGTCGTTGGTCCCGAGCTTCGTCTTCACCAATGCGGTCTTCCCAAGATCATGGCCTTGGAACTCTTCAAACCGTTCATCTACCAGAAGCTTGAGGAAAGGGGTTTTGTCACCACGATCAAGGGGGCCAAGAAAATGGTGGAAAAGGAACGGCCTGAGGTCTGGGATGTCCTGGAAGAGGTTATTCAGGAACACCCGGTGATGCTCAACCGTGCCCCAACACTGCACCGCCTCGGGATGCAGGCCTTTGAGCCGGTGTTGATCGAGGGGAAGGCGATCCAGCTTCACCCTCTGGTTTGCGCCGCCTTTAATGCCGACTTTGACGGTGACCAGATGGCGGTCCATGTCCCTCTTTCGACAGAGGCCCAGATCGAGACCCGCGTCCTGATGATGAGCACCAACAACATCCTCTCACCGGCCTCCGGAAAACCGATCATCGTCCCGACACAGGATATGGTGTTGGGGATCTACTACATGACCCGTGAAGTCCCGTTCAGCCGGAGGGAGGGGCGGCTCTTTGCCTCTCCGGAAGAGGTGAGGATCGCCTATGATGCCGGGGAAGTAGACCTCCACTCCAAGATCAAGGTTCGTATCAAGGGTGTGTCACCCAAGGGCGATTCGCCCAAGGGGCAACGATTGGTAGAGACAACGACAGGCCGCATCCTGCTCTCGGAGATCATCCCGCAAAAAATCCCGTTTGAAAAGATCAACAAGGTGATGGACAAAAAGGCGATCGCCGATCTTGTTGAGGAGTGTTACCGGACCTGCGATATCAAGGAGACGGTTCTTTTGGCCGATCACCTCCGGACGATCGGATTTACCTATGCCACCAAGGCAGGAATTTCGATCTGCATTGATGACATGAAAATCCCGGCCAAGAAGGAAAAACTCCTGTCCGAGGCGAACAAGGAGGTCCGTGACATTGAAGACCAGTACCAGGAAGGGTTGATCACGGCGGGCGAGAAGTACAACAAGGTGATCGATATCTGGGCCCAGACGACCGAAGAAGTTGCCAAAGAGATGATGAAGGAGATCAGCACCGAGACGGCCACCAATGAAAAAGGGGAGAAAAAGGAAACCCTTTCTTTCAACCCGATTTTCATCATGGCTGATTCAGGGGCCCGCGGATCCGCACAACAAATGCGTCAGCTGGCTGGTATGCGCGGTTTGATGGCGAAACCTTCCGGTGAAATCATTGAAACGCCGATCACGGCGAATTTCCGTGAAGGGCTGACCGTTTTACAGTACTTCATTTCAACCCACGGGGCCCGTAAAGGTTTGGCGGACACCGCCTTGAAAACGGCAAACTCCGGTTACCTGACACGGCGTCTGGTGGACGTAGCCCAGGATGTCATTATTACTGAAAAGGATTGTGGGACTGTTGATGGCATCGAGATGGGGGCCCTCTTTGAAGGGGGGGAGATCATCGAGCCGATGGGGAACCGGATCCTCGGTCGTGTCGCCCTTGAGGATATCAGTGATCCTTTTTCTGGCGAGGTTCTGGTCCGTAGTGGGGAGGAGATCACTGAAAAGCAGATTCACGCCATTGAAAACTCCGGTCTTGAAAAAATTCGAATCCGGTCCGTCCTGACCTGTCAGTCCAAACGGGGTGTTTGTATCCTCTGCTACGGCCGTGATTTGGCAAGAGGGCATATGGTCAACATCGGCGAGGCGATCGGCGTTATTGCCGCTCAATCCATCGGTGAACCGGGGACGCAGCTCACCATGAGGACGTTTCATATCGGTGGTACCGCTTCCCGGCGTGTCGAACAGAGTATGCTGGAATCCCGTAATGAAGGGACTGTTCACTTTCATAACCTGAAGACGGTGGTGAACAAGGAGGGCAGTCTGATCGTGATGAACCGGAATGGTGAGGTTTCCATCATGGATTCCGCCGGTCGTGAGCGCGAAAAGTACCCTTTAATCTACGGGGCCAAGCTGTTCGTCAAAGAGGGTCAGACGGTCAAGACAGGGGCCTTGGTTGCCGAATGGGATCCCTATACGATACCGATCCTGACTGAGGTAGCGGGTGTCATCAAGTTCGGAGATATTGCCGAGGGCTTGAGCATGCAGGAACAGGTGGATGAAGTGACCGGTTTGGCGACACGCGTCATCACTCCTTCCAAGGATCCAGACTTGAGGCCGCGTGTTTCCATCAAAGACGAGCAGGGGAAGACCAGGAAGATTCCGGATTCCGAACGTGAAGGCCGCTATCTCCTGCCAGTGGGGGCCCATATCACGGTGGCCGAAGGGGACGGTGTGGATGCCGGTGACATCATTGCCAAGATCCCACGGGAGACGACCAAGACCAAGGATATTACCGGAGGTCTCCCGCGCGTTGCGGAACTCTTTGAGGCGAGAAAGCCGAAGGAATGTGCCGTTATCAGTGATATCGATGGGGCCGTTTCTTTTGGCAAGGATTCCAAAGGGAAACGCAAAGTTGTGGTGACACCGGATGTCGGTGAACCGATTGAGTATCTGATCCCCCGCGGCAAACATATCAGCGTGCATGAAGGGGACAGGATCAGGGCGGGTGAGCCTTTGATGGATGGGGCCTCTAACCCTCACGACATTCTCAAGATATTGGGTGAAAAGGAATTGGCCAAATACCTTGTCGACGAAATCCAGGAAGTTTATCGTCTGCAGGGGGTCAAAATCAACGACAAGCATATTGAGGCGATTGTCCGCCAGATGCTCCGTCGTATCCGGGTAAAGGAGGTGGGGGATACCAGCTTCCTCGCGGAGGAACAGGTGGAAAAGCGTTTCTTCGAGGAGGAAAATGAGAGGGTCAAGAAAAAGGGGGGAAACCCGGCTATCGGCGAACCCCTCTTGCTCGGGATTACCAAGGCTTCTCTGTCGACAGAGAGTTTCATCTCCGCAGCATCCTTCCAGGAGACCACTCGCATCCTCACAGAGGCCGCTGTTGCCGGAAAGGTTGATTATTTAAGGGGTTTAAAGGAAAACGTGATCATGGGGCGCCTGATTCCCGCAGGAACAGGGATCCTGCGCTACAAGAGCCTGAAGCTGGAAATCAACCAGGAGACGACGGCACAGACGGCCCTGCCCACAGTACAGGCCGGATAAGTAGTCTGAATTAGTAATGTTATTGACAGTTTTTTAACCTTTTGATAGGTACGGGCGCCTTTATGCCAACGATTAATCAACTGGTGCGGGCTGGGCGGCGGGCGGTTGCTAAAAAGACCACAGCCCCCGCATTGATGAATTGCCCTCAGAGGCGGGGGGTTTGCGTTCGTGTCTATACAACGACACCGAAGAAACCAAACTCAGCCCTTCGCAAGGTGGCCAGGGTTCGCCTGACCAACGGTATGGAGGTCTCGGCTTATATCCCCGGCGAGGGGCATAACCTCCAGGAACACTCGGTCGTTTTGGTCCGCGGGGGGCGTGTGAAGGATCTTCCCGGGGTTCGTTATCACATTGTCCGTGGCACGCTGGATTCCGGCGGGGTTGAGAAGAGGAGAAAAAGCCGTTCCAAATACGGGGGAAAGAGGCCCAAATAATTTATGGCACGCAAAGGACAAACTCCCAGAAGGGAAATTCTGCCGGATCCAAAGTACAAGGATCGGTTGGTCGGGAAGTTTATTAACAAGCTTCTTCTCGAGGGGAAAAAGTCGATCGCGGAGCAGATTGTTTATGACGCCCTTCAGATCATCAGTGAGAAGACCAAGGAGGACCCTCTCAAGGTTTTTAAGGATGCCTTGGATAATGTAAAACCGGTCCTTGAGGTTCGTTCCCGTCGTGTCGGTGGGGCGACCTATCAGGTTCCGGTAGAGGTTCGGCCGGATCGGCGTGTCGCCTTGGGGATGCGTTGGATTGTGCTCTATTCGAGAGAACGGGGAGAGAAATCGATGGAGGAAAAGCTGGCCGGAGAGATTTTGGACGCGTACCAGAAGAGGGGCTCTGCGATTCGCAAGCGTGAAGATGTTCACAAGATGGCGGAGGCAAACAAGGCGTTTGCGCACTATCGTTGGTAGGGGCTATGACAACAGAAACTACATTGCTGGAAAGGACACGGAACATCGGCATCATCGCCCATATCGATGCGGGCAAGACGACGACGACTGAGAGGGTCCTCTTTTACACGGGGCTTACCCACAAAATCGGTGATGTGGACGAGGGGACGGCCACCATGGACTGGATGCCGCAGGAGCAGGAGAGAGGGATTACGATCACCTCCGCCTGCACCACCTGCTTTTGGCAGAATCACCGGATCAACATTATTGATACACCAGGGCATGTTGATTTTACCATTGAAGTGGAGCGTTCTTTGAGGGTTCTCGATGGTGCGGTGGGTGTTTTTTGTGGCGTGGCCGGTGTTCAGCCCCAGTCCGAGACCGTCTGGCGCCAGGCAACCAAGCACAAGGTTCCACGGATTGCCTTTGTGAACAAGATGGACCGGACCGGCGCCGATTTTTATCGGTGTGTTAAAACGATGGTTGATCGGCTGGGGGCCAATCCGGTTCCCTTCAATCTGCCGATCGGTGCCGAAGACAAATTTACCGGTGTTGTGGATCTGATAAAAATGAAAGCTTTTATCTTTGATGAGGAGAGTCAGGGGGAGGTCTTCCGTGAAGAGGAGATCCCTGCCGACATGAAAAAGAGGGCGATCGAGTACCGCGAGAAACTCATCGAAGAGGTGGCAGGCCATGACGACTCGCTGATGGCCGATTACCTGGCGGGCCAGGAATTGAGAACAGAGGCAATTCTTGCGGCGGCCCGAAGGGCGACAATCGCTTCAAAGATAACGCCGGTCTTCGCCGGTTCGGCCTTCAAGAACAAAGGGGTTCAGCCACTCCTGGATGGCGTGGTGAGTCTTCTCCCGTCACCGTTGGATGTCCCTTCCATTGAAGGGAAACCGGTAGCCGGGGCAAAAAAGAAAGAGGGTGTTTTAACCCGCAAGACTGATTTTAAGGAACCGTTCTCGGCGCTTGCTTTCAAGATTATGTCCGATCCTTTTGTCGGCACATTGACCTATTTCCGGGTCTACTCCGGCGTTTTAGAGGCTGGTTCTTATGTTTATAACTCGACGAAAGATAAGAGGGAACGGGTTGGTCGTCTCCTCCGGATGCATGCCAACAAGCGGGAAGAGGTCAAACGGGTTAGTGCGGGAGATATTGCCGCTATCGTCGGGATGAAATATACAACAACAGGGGATACCCTTTGTGTTGAACAAAAGCCGATTATTCTGGAAAAGATCGATTTCCCCAATCCGGTGATCTCGGTTGCGATTGAACCGAAGACCAAGGCGGATCAAGAGAAATTATCGGTCTCTCTCAACAAACTGGCGACGGAAGACCCTTCTTTTCGTGTTCGTATCGATCACGAAACGGGGCAGACGATCATTGCCGGCATGGGGGAACTCCATCTGGAAATTCTGGTGGATCGTTTGAAAAGAGAATTCAAGGTTGAGGCGAATGTTGGCCGACCGCAGGTGGCTTACAGAGAGACCGTTAAAAGAAAGGCCGAGGCGGAAGGGAAGTACATCCGCCAGACGGGTGGTCGCGGCCAATATGGTCATGTCTGGCTTGAAGTGGCTCCTGCTGACAAGGGGGTTGGTTTTGCCTTTGTCGACAAGATTACAGGGGGGTCTGTTCCCAAGGAGTATATCCCGGCGGTGCGTAAGGGAGTTGAAGAGGCGATGGAAGGGGGAATTTTGGCCGGTTACCCGATGATGGATATTCAGGCCTCTCTTTTTGACGGCTCGTTTCACGAGGTGGACTCTTCCGAGATCGCCTTCAAGGTGGCTGGTTCCCTGGCGTTCAAGGAGGCTTGCAAAAAGGCGGAGATGGCCCTGTTAGAGCCGATGATGAAATTGGAAGTGGTAGCTCCGGAGGATTTTGTGGGGACGGTCAGCGGCGACCTCAATGCAAGACGCGGAAGGATTCTCAATGCCGAGGTTCTTAACGGGATGCAAACGCTGGAGGCCCAGGTTCCCCTGGCCAAGATGTTCGGTTACGCGACCGATCTTCGTTCGATGACGCAAGGAAGGGCGATTTTTACGATGGAATTTTCACACTACGAAGAAACGCCGAGAAACGTTGCCGAGGAAATTGTGGCCAAAGCGCAAGGGAGGTAATTATGAGCAAGGAAAAATTTAATCGATCGAAGCCGCACGCGAATGTAGGGACGATTGGTCATGTGGACCACGGGAAGACGACGTTAACGGCGGCGATCACGAAGGTATTGGCGAAGAAGGGTTTTGCGCAGTTTATGGCGTATGACCAGATTGACAAGGCGCCTGAGGAGAGGGAGCGAGGGATCACGATAGCGACGGCGCATGTGGAGTACGAGAGTGAGAAGAGACACTATGCGCATGTGGACTGTCCGGGGCATGCCGACTATGTGAAGAACATGATTACGGGGGCGGCGCAGATGGACGGTGCGATATTGGTGGTA
>JACOUP010000005.1 GCA_016177765.1 Deltaproteobacteria bacterium
AATGTTGTGGTTATCGTATCCATGGACGATCAGGGGGTCATAAATCGGCCTCTCCTTCCTGTGGGTAATCGCTGTGACCGTGAACTGGTGGGTGCGATAGGCCTTCCCCATATAGCCTGACCATTCGGGATGGAAAGGATAAACGCCCTGCTTTTGGTCCCTCTCGGCGAGCGGACTTTCCCAGACCCTTTTCGTCGTATCCAGATACCCTTCCAGGACAAACTCAGCCTCCGCGATGGCATAAGCATCGATGGTTTTACACTTCACCATTTCGAGAGGGAACCCCTGGACGGCTCCGGCGATCCCCAATTCGTCGCAACCTCTGGGTAATATGGTGTACATGAACCCTGCTCCTGCCATGAGGGTCGCTGCCGGCGGAATGCCGATGTTGATGGTGAAGGGGATCGGTTCCTTCTTGTAGTATTTTGTTGCGATTTGATCCGTGTGAGACCCAGGGGAAATCTGGAAGGTGGAGGTGTTCTTCCAGCCGAGATCCTCACGGAAGTTCATCCGGTTGTAGCTGATATGCCAGCCGCCCCAGAAATGTTTGGGGGAGGCTACCGTCTTGCCTGCGCCCATGGTGCGCCCTGGATCGGTCGGAGTGTGTTGGATCATAGGAAGGACCGGCCACACGTTTACATCCTTGTCGATCACCACCTCCTGACAGGGAGCTTTGTCAACAATTTTTGGCGGTATGGGTCGAATAATGCTTTCGTGAATCTTGAATTTGAGATCCCTTAACCTTATTAAAGATCATCGGCGGCCCCCCATCCAGCCGTTTCTGAATGGCCGCCACCTCCAGTTTCGGATCGACTTCCCGGTCCGTTTCCAGCACCAAACTTTCCTTTTTCAATGTCTCCAGCGTTGACCTCAAACTCCTCAGCTCTTCCTTTGCCATTATTAAACCTCCTTTATGAAGCTCTACGACAGGTTGCATCAACAGGCTGAATCGGCACCGGGCGCAAAAAACGTGCCGCTTAGGCGGATCTCGGGATGGTTGATAAGTAGGTGATAAATAAAAGGATTAGGGACAGTCTCGGATTAGAATTATCCCAGGGCTAGGAAATTTGGCGTGATTTTTCTCAAGAATAGAAAGTTTTCACATGGCGATGGTCATCTTAGTCTTATCCGTTTCCCGATTTCAAGAACGCAATCTCAGGGGGCATGCTGTCCAGATGCCCGGGGGCTTAACTTTTGAATCAGGATGTGATAAGA
>JACOUP010000006.1 GCA_016177765.1 Deltaproteobacteria bacterium
CCACGTGTTCCACAGCCTGGACGCCGTGGAAGCCTCCCTTTGTACGGCACTGGCCTCCCTGGAGGCATCCCCGCAAAAGGTTGCCGGGTTGACCGGCTTCGAATGGATAGTTAGTAAATGTTAGAACGCAACTTGGTATAATACCATTTCCTAGTTGTAATCCTACAAATAAGAACATCGGCACAAAGACGCAAGACGTGTGGGGGAGAGTACCTGAAAAGCGTCGAACAATTTATCTGTGAGTTCATCGAGAGAATCAAAAAAGCGATTTCTGCAAACATGCCTGCGCAGCCACTGCCACAGGCGTTCCACGGGATTCAATTCGGGAGAATACGCCGGCAGCAGTTCGATAGTAATATTTCCGGGCACGACCAGGTCTTTTGAGCCATGCCATCCCGCCTGATCCATAATCAGCATGATGTCCGTGTCGGAAAATGCGGAGGAAAATTGTTCAAGATAAAGATTCATCATTTCCGTGTCGACCCAAGGAAGGATAAGGCTGAAGGAGTCCCCCGTATGAGGGGATACGCTGGAATAGATGTAAAAGTTTTTGTAGCCCGGTTTTACCAGTGAATGTACCCGAAGCCCCTTCAGTCCCCAACAGCGTCCGACGGTGGGCATCGTCCCGAAACGCCCCTCGTCAAAGAAGAACACGGCACGGTCATTTTTTGATAGAAACACCGCCGCTTTTTCTGATGTTTTTTTTAAAGCTTTCCTGGGCTGCGGGGTCGGCCTTTGCGTGGGTGGGGCGTGGCACTTTCTGGCGGAACCCCATCTTGCGCACCATAAACCATAATGGTGTTTTTCCCACACTTTTGCCGAAGCGCCCGCGCACCTCATCTCGCAATCTTGCCAGTGTCCAATGGACTTTTTCCCCTTCCTGATTACTGCCCTGCTTCAGCCATTCGGCAATCTTCGCCAGCTCTTCTTCGTTCAGTTTCGGGGGATTGTGTCCTTTCGGGCGGTCGACAAGGCCTTCCACCCCATCCTCTCGGAACCTTTTGATCCACCTCCAGACAGTATCCCGTCCCACCCCCATTACGTCTGCCACCGTACTGATAGGCTGTTCCGCACTGCTGACAATCGCCTGAAGCCGGATGCCGACCCTTAATTCTTTGTTCTTCGCGAGCTCTTCTCTTGCTCTTGCCGCCAATGTTTCGTCACATGTTTTGTGGCGTCCCATACTGTCCTCCCATTTATACTTTTGGGGAACAGTATAACATTTTATGTTGTATGTCAACTAGGAATTAGTATAAACCCTTGATTCTTTGAACTTTTGAACTCCCGGATTTTTCTTTTTCGAAAAATCCGGGTCTCTTCACGGGGTGTACACAACCACGAGCAGTTCCGTCTTTTTCTTTCCCGGATTGTTGAGGACGTGAATCAGGTTCGAGTTGAAGTGGAGCGACTGGCCGTTTTTTAGCGTATGCTTTTTTCTGCCGACCTCGATGTCCAGCCGCCCTTCGAGGACGTATATAAACTCTTCGCCTTCGTGCTGGTATTCCGCCCCCTCGTGCTCCTTGCCGGGGTCTATCGTGACCAGAAAAGCCTTCATGTGCTTGTGCGCGGCGTCGGGCGTGAGCGTCACGTATGAGTAGGCTTTCCTCCTCTTTTCAAAAGCCTCCGCCTTCTTCCTCCGAGAATCTTTTTCCTCCGAAAGGAAAGCTCCGGCGTCAACAGTGAGCGCCTTTGAAATCTGAAGAATTGCGGACACGGGCGGCATCACCG
>JACOUP010000007.1 GCA_016177765.1 Deltaproteobacteria bacterium
CATTTGTGGCGCCACGGCTGACACCATCGTGGCCAGGAACATGCTAATGCACATCGCGGCCGGGGCGGCAGCTTACATCCATCATGCGAAAGAAACGGCCAAAGTATTAAGTTTGACTGCGCAGAAAAAGACAACTTTTGAGATAAAGAACGAAGAAAAGCTCCGAGAATTAGCTAACGCTATGGGATTAAATCCCAATAGTGACAAGCATATTCTCGCCAAGGAGGTAGCTGACTTCTATTACCGTGATATTAACAAGCCATCCGAAGAAGAATCGGAACTTGTTCGGATATTCGCGCCCAAGAAAAGGATTGCCCATTGGAGAGAGTTAGGCCTTTTCCCCGGCGGCGCCCATAGCGAAGTACTCAGCTCCATGACCCGTACCATGAGCCACATCAACACCGATCCGATGGACCTTTTGAAAAACAGCCTATCCCTATCCATAAGCGCGATGTACTCTGGGCTGGCAATGGCAACTCACTTCCAAGATATACTGCTTGGCCCACCCCGACCAAAGCTGATTGAGACAAACCTCGGCGTGCTCGACCCGCACACAGTTAATATCCTGGTCCATGGACATCAACCTCTTCTTCAGCTTAAAATTCTTGAGGCGCAGAATGATGAGCGCCTTCTGAATATGGCGAAAGAAGCGGGCGCCAAAGGGATTAAGGTCTATGGTTCCACGGATGTCGGACAAGAACTTGTGTCCAGGGATAACGTGCTTATGGCAGGCCAGGTTGGAAGCTGGATGAAGCAGGAGATCGCAATTGCCACAGGCGCGGTGGATCTGATGGTGGTGGATTTCAACTGCACAATACCTGGCCTCAAACTTATGGCGGATAGGTTCCATACAAAAATAGTTTCCGTAGAAAAGGTTGTTTCTATTGAGGGGATAGAGAGGATAGATTTCGATCCGGAAAAGGCTGATGAGATAAGCAGAAAGATTATCGGAACTGCTATTGAAGCCTTTAAAAACAGAGATTGGAACAAAATAAATATACCTGATACTAAATCAACCGCTTTAATAGGCTTCTCTAAAGAGTCCATATTCGGAACAAAAGAAAATCTTGATGCGCTGGTGAATGCGCTGGATTCCAGAAGGGTTAATGGAATTGTAGCCATCGCTGGCTGCACCAATCCCCATACAGGCAAGCAAAGGTCTGACGCCATAATCCTCGCTGAAGAGCTGATTGCCAGAGACCCTTAATCCGCCACCAAAAAAAGAAAAAGAAAGACCCCGCTGGTATCTTCCGCAGATAGAAGGTAAGATAGGATTTAGCAACAAAATTCTATCACCAGCGAGGTGAAATAATTATGACACAAGGCATTCTTAATTTCCAGTATCAGGCGGAGCCATCTACGACTGGTATGACAGGGTTAGCAGGGTTGCCAGCTTACCTGGAATTGGCGGTGGCTTCAGGTTTGATTGATTCTATCCGGCGACATATGAGAGTATGTGCCGAGCAGACCCAAGGGTGGACGGACGATCAGATTGTTATGTCTTTGATAATGCTGAATATAGCAGGTGGGGATTGTGTGGATGATTTACGAATTCTGGAGAAGGATGAGGGCTTTGCCCGGGTGCTCCGTCGGGCAGAACTGCATGGTCTGCTGCGTAAGGAGAGAAGGGAGCAGGAACGACGGTGGCAGAAGGAGCGGAAGCGTGCTGTACCCTCCCAACCCCCGGTCTTCCGCTACCTGGAGGCATTCAGTGACCCTGTAGAGGAGGCAAAGCGAGGTGTTGGATATGCCTTTATACCGGCGCTGAACGAGCATCTACAGGCTCTGAGTAGAGTAAATGAGGACTTGCTGCGCTTTGCACAACGGAGGTCACCACAACGGGAGGCCACCTTGGAACAGGATGCCAGCCTGGTAGAGACATACAAACGTGATGCGTTATTTTCCTACCAGGGATATAAGGCTTATCAGCCGTTGACCACCCGCTGGGCGGAGCAGGACATGATAGTCCATTCGGAGTTCCGGGATGGAAATGTCCCCGCCGGATTCGGGAACCTGCGGGTACTACAACAAACACTGGCAGCGCTGCCGGATGGCGTAGTAAAGGTTTATTACCGGAGCGATACAGCCAGCTATGAGCACAAATTGTTGACGTACTGCGCTGAGGGAAAGAACGAGCGCTTCGGAGTTATTGAGTTTGCAGTAGGGGTAGATGTGACGCTGGAGTTCAAACGGGCAGTGGCCAAAGTGGAAGAGAAGAACTGGCATCCCCTGGAGAAAGAGTCAAATGGGGAGCTGGTAAAAGCCTGCCCTGAGCACAGCGAAGGGACGGAGCAAGAATGGGCAGAGGTAAACTTTGTACCCAGTTGGGCAGGCTATAAGAAAGACGGCCCCGAGTATAGGTTTCTGGCTATCCGAGAGCTTCTGCAGCAACGAGAGCTTCCCGGTCTGGATAGCCCGCAACTTCCTTTCCCAACGCTGGATATAGGTGAGGTACGTTACAAGCTGTTTGGCGTGGTGACCAACCGAGATCTTCCTGGGGATAAGGTCATTCACTGGTCCAGGGCTCGCTGTGGCAAGGGTGAGGAGATGCACTCAGTGCTGAAAGAGGACCTGGCGGGCGGCCAATTGCCGTCAAGTAGATTTGGCGCCAATGCTGCATGGTGGGCTATATCGGTTCTGTCTTTCAACCTAAACTCCTTGATGAAGCATCTGGTATTGCCTCAGGGATGGGCTACCAAGCGACTGAAAGCGGTTCGCTTTGGCCTGATTCATCTGGCTGGCCGGGTCACGACCCATGCCCGACAACTCATCATCCGCTTGAGCGCCAACCACCCTGCCTATAAGCTGCTCCTGGAGGTACGGCAACGCATCGAAGACCTCTGGAGGCACAGTGAAATGGTTGCAGCGTCGAGATCGCCCTGATAGCAGCCTAAAAGCAGAACTCATTACCCAAGAAAGTGGCCACTTAAACTACGATGGGTGACTGCCAGGGAGGTTGTTTTCATTTTTCAGAAGTCGAGCAGGAGTCGAGCATCACCTCAGCTTTGCGCAACAGGCAACACCTTCTCCGCTGGCTCATCAGCGCCAGCGTAAAATTCACCTTGGCCTGAAAACCCTATTTTTGACCATTAAAAACCACACCCCGAGAAATAGGTGGCGGATTTTGGGTACGATATTTCAATTCCGCCTTTTCCGCCCATTCAAAAAAGAAGCTCCAAAGCTGAAAGTGAAACGGCTGCTTGACTCTCTCCTGTCAATGCTGTAGGCTATTAGAAAGTAAGTTAGCATTTACTTACATCGTCAATTCAAACATGAAAAGGTGGTGCGGATATGGCATGGGAAACAAGAGGACGCCGTCACGTAGAGCCAGAGCTGCCAGATTTTGGAGACATAGGTCCAAAACTGAAACACTGGTTAAAGAAATGGTGGGCGGTGCCGGTTGGCATCGTGGTGGTGATATGGTTGGCCACCGGTATATACACAGTAGGGCCCGGCTCGCAAGGGGTTGTAAAGCAGTTTGGGCAGGAGATAGGGAAGACCAGCGCCGGACTGAACTACCATCTCCCGGGGCCGTTCCAAACTGTTACGGTGGTTGACCTCGCCTCTGTGAGGCGACTGAATATCGGCTTTGAGGAAGTAAAGCCCGGACAATTTCGGGAAATCCCCAACCAGGCGTTGATGCTCACAAAAGACGAAAATATCGTTAATGTGCATGTCATAGTCCAGTACCGGGTACTGGATGCCTCCCAGTTCCTGTTCAAAGTACGGGATGTACCCGGAGTCCTGAGAACGGCCACGGAGGTTGCCCTCAGCAGCACTGTAGGCAACACAC
>JACOUP010000009.1 GCA_016177765.1 Deltaproteobacteria bacterium
CGAATTTTACCGCCTCCACCTCTAAGCCCATCTCGCCGACCTTGCCGCGGACTACGGGCTCAAAACCGTCCTTGATGCGCCCGGTATAGACCTCGCTTCCGGTAACGATCAGGTGGATGCGCCGCGCGGGGATAGGCAGGATGGTTACGATCGGTTTCTCCTTGCAGATCGCCTCGGCCCTCTTGATCAAATCCTCTTCCACGACCACAGGAATGGTCCGGGTCCCCGCCACGACATCGCCTTTTCTGACATATCGGTTGGCGGGTAGAGTCGCCAGGATCAGCTCGCCAAGATCGTTGAAGCGGTAGAGAAGATCCGCGTCAATCTTCAGCAAGCCGGAGATCTCCGCCACCAGATTAACCCGGCCCTCGACGGGATCGGTCAACGCGAGATGGGAGCCCGCCGCGGCCCGGGCCAGCCTGCGGGCGGCGTCCTCCTCATGGATTTCCCCCCCCTCTAACTCCATGACATAAATATGGGCCTTGCCGAGATCGAGAAGCCGGCTAACATCTTCGGGACGAATGACGTGGCCGCGCCGGAATGCGGGCCCCTTGTACTTACCGGGAACGATTTCGGTGATGTCGTGGGCCAGGGGGAGCCCCACAGCCTCTTCTACCGGTACAACCTTCAGCATAGACCTATCTCCCCAATCAGTTCTTTTACAACATCCACTTAATTTTTCTATCCCGCAAGGCCTCGATTCCCAAAGCCAATAGCCCTAAAGAGCTAGCCCTTTCGGGGGATTGACGAGTGATACAGTTGTTAGATAGAGTGATTCAACTGTTAAGCCAGGTCTATGTATGAAAGAAGGGTGTGGAGATGGTTGGTTGCTTCTGATCCACCAGATCCCTCCGAAACCGAATTACTTTAGAGTAAAGATCTGGCGGAGGCTTCAGCGGCTTGGTGCCGTGGCTGTGAAAAACTCAGTGTATGTCCTGCCGAAGAACGACCAAACCCTAGAGGACTTTCAGTGGGTTCTTCGCGAGATTGTGGAAGGTGGAGGAGAGGCCTCCGTTTGTGAAGCCCGTTTCGTTGAGGGCCTTTCTGATGACCAAGTGCAATCTCTCTTTCAGATAGCTCGTGATGCGGACTATAGCCAGCTTGCTGAGGAGGCTCGGCGCCTTTTAGAGACTCTGCCAGCCGATAGGAAGGTCAATGATGATCAACGGGCTCAGCTTGACACCAATCTTGTACGGCTCAAGCGACGCCTTGCTGAGGTTGTTGCTATTGACTTCTTCGATGCCCCGGGCCGGCTAGCGGCAGAAGGCCTGATCCAGGGCCTGGAATCTCCGTTGGGACGTACGGCGCCAGGGAAAACTGCGGTGGCCTCTGGACAGCGCCTGGAAGATTTTCGTAGCCGCATCTGGGTCACGCGCAAAGGAATTCACATTGACCGGATAGCTAGCGCCTGGTTGATTTGCCGGTTCATTGACCCAGAGGCTCTTGGGATGGCTTGAAGGATCCATTCTATCGTCAACAGAAGTGACTCAGGAGGATTAGAGATGAAAAAAAAGGCCTACTTTGTTGTCGTCTCGTTGCTCATCGGTGTTTTTTGCCTTGCCGATTTGACTTTGTCCCAGGAACATCGTCTGAATTTTGACAACGAAAAGGCAGGGGGACAGGCTTCGGGGCTTCTACCCCATTTGGGAAACTGGGAGATCAGGCGTGATGCCACGGCACCCAGTAAACCCAACATTTACGCTCAAACTTCGACTAAGAGTATTGAAGATTATTTCCCTTTAGCCTTTGTCCCCAATCTAGCCTATAGGGATTTCGTTGCGACGGTGAAGATTAAGCCAATCTCAGGGGAGATGGACCAATCAGGCGGAATCGTTTTTCGAGCCAACGGAAGCGACAATTATTATGTGCTCAGAATTGAAGCGCTAAGGGGCAGCATGGCCGTATATAAAACGGTCCGCGGGAAGCGAAGCATGATCGTATGGGCAAAAGCCGACATCAAGAGCAATCATTGGCAAGCTCTGCGAGTAGAGGTTAAGGGCGATAAGATTGAGGGGTTCGTGGACGGACAGCGAGTGCTGACACTCTATGACAGCACGTTCCTTGACGAAGGTAGTATCGGGATTTGGACGAAATCGGATGCGGTTACCTATTTTGATGACCTAACTATCTCTAAGGCAGACTAAGATAAGGAAGATCTCTCGATGCAGAAGTCGAATGGTCTTCTTTAGCCGAAAGAGGAGGGATCTATGAAAAAGAGGTATAACCTTGCATTACAGATTCTCATTGCGGTGGCTTTTTCCTCTACACCTTTGCAGGCACAGGACAAAGGAAGTGGCAAAGTTGTCCTACCCCTGGGCGCCGCGCAACCGACAAAAGCCATCCGAAGCGGCCAGGAATTTTTCAAAGGAGCGACCTTTGTTGGGGCCGACACCTGCAAGTCGTGCCATGCGAAGCAGTACGACGAGTGGGCCAAGACCTGGCATCGTAAGATGGAGCAGCTACCGTCTGCTCAGAGCGTCGCGGGAGAATTCGATAATATACCTCGCGTCTACAAGGACCTGGAGGTGGAGTCACTAAAGGAACCAAAAAAGAGGGAGAAGATAAGCCCCACGATCCGTGCCTGGAAGGATGCAGGCAAATTCTTTTTCACTTTAATAGATAGGGATAACGAGAAGAACAACCAAACCTATGAAGTGGCCAAAGTCCTCGGAGGCAAGTGGGATCAGGGATACGAGGTCAAAGTGGGCGAGAACTACTACCCCACGCCCATCCGCTGGTCAGCGGTGGCCAAGGCCTGGATCGCCCGAGGATTTCGGGCTGACGAATGGTTCCTTGGTGATGGAACTCCTGATGGGATCCCGCGCGGGCCTGATCAGTTGCTGCCGCATCGGGTAGCCGAGGCGAAGTGCGCCATGTGTCACACAACCGGTTTTACACCCATGCTCGACAAAGAAACGAAGAAGTGGAAGGCAGCCGCACCCTACGAGTTGGGGATCTCTTGCGAAAAGTGCCATGGGCCTGGGAGCCTTCATGTTCAAGAAGCAAAGGAGGCTGAGGGAAGGGGTCAGAGGCTTCTCAAAGCAGAAAAGATCATCCACCCTCTTAAGGACTTAAACACCCTCCAGCAAAATCAAGTCTGCGGCCAGTGTCATGGACGAAATACCAACAAGAGAGAGCGCGACTTGGCCTTCCCTGTAGGTTTTCTTCCAGGGGATACAAACATTCAGGATCTTATCTACTTTTGGAGCTATTCTGGGACCCCGGATCCCGCACAGGTCCGCTACTTCTGGCCCAATGACTGGGCCAAGCGCAATCGTCAACAATGGCAGGATTTTACCAAGAGCACCCACTTCACCAAGACGGACGTGACCTGCCTCACCTGTCATACCTTCCATGGGGATTGGTTTGAGAATCAATTGCGTCTCCCACGAGAAAAACTTTGCGCCGAGTGCCATACCAGGGACGGTTTGGCTAAAAGGCCCAACGTGGAGATGTTCGCCGGCAGCCCGATGGAAAAGGCGGGGACAACCTGCGTAGATTGTCACATGCCAAAGATTGGTAACCGGACGGTTGCCACCACAAAGACCCCGGCCTTGTGGGATGTGACCTCTCACACCTTCATGGTCGCCACACCTGAGTTAACCGTTCAGCACGGGGTTCGAAACTCCTGCGCAGCCTGCCATACACCGGGGGAAACAAGAGACAAAGCAATTCCGCTGGTTGCCGAGGCCGCACACGCCATGCTTAAGGGCCGCCAGGTTGAGATCCGAACGATGATCGACCAGGCACAGGTGGTGCTGCGGGGTGCAGAGGCAATGCTTAAGCAGGCCGAAAAGACCGCCCGGGGGACGGTCGCAGAGAAGTCGCGAAGACAGTTACTGGAAGCTAAGGATAACCTCGCTTTTGTCCTCCTAGATGGGAGCCTTGGTTTCCATAATTATGAACGCGCTAAGGACCTCGTTCAGAAGGCATCGGTACATGCAACCGAGGCGAAGAAAGCTCTTGGCCGGACTGCTCCAAGAAAGTGAACTGTGAACTAACCCGGTAGCGGATCTCATCCGGGCAGGGATGAAGGGGATATCTACTGCACCTCGACGACCTCCCCGATCTCTTCTGGCCGCACATA
>JACOUP010000010.1 GCA_016177765.1 Deltaproteobacteria bacterium
GGCCGGTACCCCATTGTGACCACGACCACTGGAATCCAACTGATTCCCATCCATCTTCCACCAGCCCATGATTGAGCTGTCGGTGGAAAAAGTGCGGGTACCCCTCTGAGGATCGGCGTCATCGGAGATAGTGCAACCGGTACCTTCAGCACAAATCCTGATACGGTAACCATGTTGAGCATCGAGAGGATCTAAAACATAGAACCATGAACCATCAGACCTTTTTGTAAAGTTGGGTTCTAAACTATACGACCTATCATAAGAACCATTGAAATTTAGGTCCTCATCATATGAAACTTTATAGGTTAAACCCGGATACATCCCCCTCCCGGCAGGGTCTTTTTCACTCCTCCAGACCCAGAGGGCTTTGGTGGGAGGAAGTTGTTCCCCGGCAGTCGGTAGGAGGATGATCGGGGAGCGAGGGTCGGGGCAGGTGGAGAGGGAACTGCGCCGGCAGGAACGGCGGATCTCTTCCTCGGAAAGAACCCTGTTGTGAATGGCCACAGAACTGATCGTTCCGTCGAACGGGGCATTGATTGTCCCGGCAACCGCTCCTCCCATCACTCCAATACGAGCCGGTTCCGTGGTGGTCATCGAACCGTCCAAAGAACCCCCATCCACCACCAACGCCTCCGGAACGCCATCCACAAACATCTTCACACCGGCGCCGGAAGAAGAACCATCATACGTCATCACGATAGAGTGCCAGACAGGAGGATTCTCCGTAAACACCCTCTCCGTATACGCCCCAACCTGAACCCTGTTCTGATCGGCGATCTGAAACTGCAATGTGTTGCCCGCAAACCCTGCCCCCCTAAAAAGCAACACATACCCCGTGTCATTCCTCGTCTTCGAAAAGATCACGTCCCCTGTATCCCGACTCCCTCTCTTCACCAACGCCTCAATGGTAAACTTGTCCATCCTGTCATAACTAAAGGTGTTGCCTAAATCGACATAGTCGTCCGCTCCATCCAAGACAAGACCTCCATTGAAATTGTTGGAGGGATTACCATCCGAATCCCCGCGCAATCCCCCATGCCGGTTGTTCCCACTCCGATCCTGAAGGTCGCCATCCAGCTCCCACCAACCATCAAGACCTGTGTCCCCAACACTGAACGACGTTGACCCCTGAGCGAATGCCCCCATCGTGTCTCTCACCGTCACCACCACCGTGTAATCAGTCTGGGGAGCCAGTCTGAACGGATTTAACAACTCCCCGTAACCGGTTCGGGAAAGGGTGCAAGAGGAGAGATCGTCTCCGGCCTTGAGAGAAGTCTGTTTCAGACCAGTGCAGTGAATGATTGTTGACCCGTTAGAAGTGAAATCAGCATCATACCCCGCAATGTCCCAGTCCCCGTCAGGGTCAAAGCTTTGCCAGGAAACAGTGAAACTGTCCGGCTTGGGGGAGGCAGAAACAGCCAAAGACAAGAGGCGTGGATTCTGATTCCCCGAACGACCGATCTCCACAGGAACAGTCTCGGTGTAAAGATTGTGGTTGGGACTTGAGTCCCGTGCCGAGAAGGTCACCTGATACTTTCCGTTCGAGAGCGAAAGAGGGAGTGAGATATCGGCCAACAACCGGTTCGGCGTTGAGTCCTTATCCACCACAGCCATCGAAACCTCAGGATGCCCCTCGTACTTCACAGAAACCGAATTTCCGTCAATCCCAGAAGGGTCATCCAACTCCCAGGTAAACGTCGTGGAACCGGTTAAGACCTGACCCGGTTTGAGACCCATCTGGGCCCGTTGGGGAGGGAGGTTGTCCGTGCCGTTAAAGACCGCAAAGGTGATTGTAACATCCTTCGTAAACTTTTCGTCCACCACCCGAACGGTCAGGCTTGCCGTTCCCTTGCCGATCACAAACGCCTCCGTATGCAGAAGAAGACGCATCTTCCCGGTCGTCAAAACCTCTGTGGGGTTCAAAACCTCCCATCCATAGGTAGGAGAAATCACCTCAAACACCTTTAAATCGTAAGGGGTGAAGGCCTGAAGGAGGATCTCCTCGTCCCCACGGATCGCATCGGTATCCCCAGAACCGGGAGGGGGAAGAGAGACATCCAGGCTGGAAAACGGATCCTTGTACGTTTTTGAAAGGGCAGGACCATCAGGAACCGAAGAGGCCTTGGTGGGATCGGTCCGGTAGACCACCTCATCGTAATTGCTAAAGGGATCCCCATCCAGGTTCAAGGGGTTCGGTTTGCCGGGAGAAAGATCAAAAACCTTTTGCCAGTTGGACTCGTCTCCCACGTAGGCTACATGGACTATCTCCGCATCCGCCACCAGAGAGTTCCGATAAAAATAGGCGACCTCCAACCACTGGTTGGCGGCGGAACTAAACGCCTCGTAGATCACCTGCAGATCAAACTGGGAACCGAGGCTGACTGAAACCTGGCCCCGAAACAGGCCGGTTGTTTCATCCTTCTGAAGCTCCTGCCTCTCCTCCGGATCGGTCGAGACAATCGCAAAGACCCGAAGGTCTATCCCTTGGGTCGCCAACTTCTGCAAAGGGGAGGACTGGATCGATCCCTCAAAAGAACCGCCCCCCGGACCACAACCGAGGAGGGTCATTGCGAGCAGAGTAAAACAAAGCAGAATACCAGACCTCACCCGTCCTTCGGACACCCTCTCCTTAGCTAAGGAGAGGGACGGGGAGAGGTCTGAAAGAAACGGGTGTTTCACTTGTTCACCCCCAAGGGAGGTATGGCCAAGTCGATGGCACCACCGCCGCCACCCCCACCCCCGGCCACCGCAAAACCAATCCCGGCCCCAAGACCGGCCATCAAAACACCGCTCGCAATCCAGAAGATCGGCTTTTTGTAAAATGGTTTTCTTTCAGTCGTTCTTAACGCCAAGGGAGGCGGCACAGGGGCAGGGTGTTGATCGCGAGCCTGATCAATCATGGTATTGGTGCGAGCCTCTTCATAGGTCTTGATCATCCGGGGAGGGTAGAGTTTCGGGTCCGGACGGTAGTTCGGGTCCAGCTGGACCACCTTCTCCAACCCCGTCACGGCAGACCTCCTGCGCCCATCCGCCAGATCAATCATCGCCATGAGAAGGGAGGCCTCAATAAACTGTTCCCGAACCGCCCCCTCCAGTTTCATGGAGGAAACAAGGGCCATCGCCTTCTCCCCCTTCACCCGGGCCTGTGTCCATTCCATCTGGTAGTAATGGTTCCGGGCCTCCTGGATCAGTGTCGCTAACTTGGCGGATTCTGCGGGGATTGCAGGCCCAGCAAAAAGGGTAGGGGGGAAGAGGAGGGTCAGGACAAGCGAAATCAGGAGAAATCTGGAGAAAAAACCAAACCTTTTGCCGTCCATGGTCACCCTCACCCCGACCCTCTCCCACCAAGGGGAGAGGGGGGTTTTTCTGAGGCTCCCCCGCGCCAAACTGGTTAGTTTATCGGTCACCATTTGTCAATGTTGCTAAGATATATACAATCCGCATGCCAGGCTGTAATACGATAAAACAGGGTTATAGGCCAAAACAGGGTTTCAAAATCGAACTACGGTTCGATTTTCGTACTGTTCCTGATTGATCGTCAAAAAATCAGCCATTTGACTTGGTCTTATTCATTTGATACCCACTTACCACCTGTATGCCAAGGATCTATCTGGATTACAACGCGACGACCCCCCTGGCCCCGGAGGTGAGAGAGAGGCTTCTTTCCCTCATGGGGGGCTTTACTGGCAATCCTTCCAGCCTCCACCGGGAGGGAAGGGAGGGAAGGAGTCTCCTCAATGAGGCGAGGGCCAAGGTTGCCAGCCTCCTTCATGCCGATCCGGCAGAGGTTATCTTTACCAGCGGCGGAACCGAAAGTATCAACCTGGCCCTCAAAGGGGTTTTTTACGGTTCTCCCCGTTCGGGCAAAAAAAATATGGTGACCACCTCCGTGGAACATTCCTCGGTGCACCAGGCGCTGGCGTTTCTTGCTGGCAGGGAAGGGGTCCGGGTCACCTCTCTCCCTGTGGATCATGACGGGCGGGTCTCGCTTGAGGAGTATGAAAAGTCCTTGCCCGAAACCCTTATGGTCTCCGTCACCTACGCCAATAATGAAACAGGGGTCATTTTTCCAATCAGGGAAATGGCCTCCCTGGCAAAGAGCCGGGGGGTCCTCTTTCATCTCGATGCGGTCCAGGGGGCTGGCCGGTTACCGCTCAATGTCAAAGAACTGGGGATCGATCTTCTCTCTTTTTCCGGTCATAAGATCTACGGCCCGACCGGGACCGGTGTTCTCTACTGTCGAAGGGGGGTTTCCCTCGCCCCGCTCATCCAGGGGGGGAGTCAGGAAAGGGAGAAGAGGGGGGGGACGGAAAATATTTTTGGGATTGCGGGGCTGGCCACCGCCTTTGAACTGGTTTCTGCAGAGAGAGAGAAGGAAAATGAAAGACTAAAGAAAATGAGGCAGAGGATCGAGACAACGATCTCACAAATACCGGGAAGTTTTGTGAACTCCAGGGGGGAAGCGAGGCTGGCCAACACCCTTAATTTTTCATTTGAAGGGATCTCCAACCAATCCCTGTTGGCCTCCCTTGATCTTGAAGGGTTTGCAATCTCCGGCGGTTCGGCCTGCGCCTCCGGCTCGATGGAACCCTCCCACGTGTTGATCGCGATGGGGCAACCGAGGGAAATGGCCAAGGGGGCGGTTCGGGTGAGTCTTGGACGGCCGACAACAGAAAAAGAAGTGGACCAGTTTTTGTCTGTTTTACCCGGAGTGGTGCAACGATTAAGAGAGGCCCGCTAAAGATGCCAACGCTTGATAAAAACAGGGTCGTCGTGGCGATGAGTGGGGGGGTGGACAGTTCGGTCGCCGCGCTTCTCCTGAAGGAGCAGGGGTATGAGGTGATCGGCATCTCGATGAAAACCCACGAGGAGCCAGAAGGTAGGGGCGAGGTGACCTCGCCCGTACAAAAATCCAAAAAGAGTTGTTGTGCCGTGGAGGATATCGAGGATGCCCGACGTGTCGCCTCTCTCCTGGATATTCCGTTCTACCCCTTCAATTTTAAGGAGGAGTTCCGGGAGGCGGTCATCAAATATTTTGTCCACGAGTACGGGATCGGCAGGACGCCGAACCCTTGCGTCCTTTGCAACCAGAAACTCAAATTTTCCGCCCTCCTCACGGAGGCCAAGAGACTGGGGGCCTACCATCTGGCGACGGGGCATTATGTCCAGAAGGTCACCGATAATCTTGGCAGGCATCTCCTCCGCCGGGCCGCGGACAAGGAGAAGGATCAGTCCTACTTTCTCTTCAATCTGAATCAGGACCAGCTGGGTCATCTTCTCTTCCCGATCGGTTCCCTCACCAAGGAGGAGGTCCGGCAACGGGCGCGGGACTCCGGCCTGATGACTGCCGAGAAACCGGAGAGTCAGGAGATCTGTTTCATTCCGGACAACAAAACCGCCGTCTTCGTCAAATCCCAGCTCCCGGTTTATCAGCAGAAGCCCGGTTCGTTCGTCTCCAAAGAGGGGGAAAAGATCGCCGATCATGATGGGATTCATAATTATACTATTGGCCAGAGGAGGGGTTTAAATGTTGCGGTTGGTGAAAGAATGTACGTCACGGAAATCCGTCCGGCCAGTGGTGAGGTGGTTCTTGGTCATAGTGAGGATCTCCTCAAGACGACCGTTTTTGCCTCCGGGATTACGTTGTTGACCCGTGAGGGGGTCCAAGGAACCATGGAAGTCGAGGCGAAGATCCGTTATCGCCACTCCCCCGCCAAGGCCCGTCTCACCCTGTCCGATGGTGGTCTCAATGCCCGGATTGAATTTGAGGAACCCCAGAGGGCGGTAACCCCTGGTCAGGCGATTGTCTTCTATGACGGGGAAAAAATGTTGGGAGGGGGTTGGATCGAAAAGTCGGCCTGATGGAACGAATCGACAAGAGAAAACTTAAAGAGATCGAAAGGAGGATTAGCTACTCCTTCAAGAACAGGGAATTGCTCGCCTCGGCCATGACCCACAAATCGTATGCGAATGAGGCCCATCTGGCCCTGGGACAGGATAACGAGCGCCTGGAATTTTTGGGAGATACCGTTCTGGAACTGGTGATCAGCGAACTCCTGATGGAGCGGTTTCCGGATCGGACCGAAGGGGATCTTTCCAAACTCCGTGCCGCCATTGTGAATGAAAAACAGTTGGCCGATATGGCCCGCTCTCTCGGTCTTGGCAATGACCTCCTCTTGGGCAAGGGGGAGGAACGAACCGGCGGCCGGACCAAAAATTCACTCCTGGCGGATGCCTATGAAGCGTTGTTGGGGGCGATCTATAAAGACCGCGGCTTCAAAAAAGCCGCCGCTTTTATCCGTCGTCACTATCGTGATTCGGTTCCGGAGAGTCCCGAGACAGTCGTTTATCAGGATTACAAAACCCTCCTGCAGGAAAAGGTCCAGAGTTTTTTCAAGGAGGCCCCCCGTTATCGGATAGCCCGTGAATATGGACCGGACCACAGCAAGACTTTTGAGGTCAATCTCTTTATTCATGAAAAACTCTATGGGGTTGGCACCGGAAAGAGCAAGAAAGAGGCGGAACAGGTCGCCGCCCGGATGGCCCTGGAGCAGATCGAGGCGGAGCAGATCAGCGATCAACTCATTCCTGATGCCATTTAGATCGGGTACCATCGCCCTGATCGGGCGTCCTAATGTCGGCAAATCAACCCTCCTGAATATTCTGGTGGGGGACAAGATTGCGATCGTGACCGCCAAGCCTCAAACGACACGGAATAAAATCTTGGGGATTCGTCATCTCCCTCGGGCCCAGCTCATCTTTTTGGACACCCCCGGCCTGCACAAACCACACAGGGATCTGAATGACACGATGATCCAGGTGGCCAAGAGAACCCTCCTGGATGCCGACCTGATCCTTTGGGTCAAAGAACCAAAAAGAGAAAAAAATTCCGAAGAGCAAGAGATAATGACCCTCGTTCGGCAATCCGAAAAACCATTCCTGGTCGTGATCAATAAAATCGATACCGTCTCGAAGGACTCGCTCCTTCCGCTCCTGGATCAGCTTTACCGGGAGATCCCGGAGGCGAAGGGGATCATCCCCGTCTCCGCCGTGACGGGTGCTTCACCCGAAGGGGAGGGGATCGACCGATTATTGCCGGAGATTGTGAAAAATCTCCCCGAAGGCCCCCCTTATTACGAGGCGGCAATGGTCACTGATCAGACGGAGCGGTTTTTGGTGACCGAACTGATCCGCGAACAGATCTTGAATCTGACGCGGGAGGAGATCCCGTACTCCGTGGCGGTCACGATAGATGAGTTTAAAGAGCCAACACCCCAAACGCCAATCACCCACATCTCCGCCACCATCCACGTCGAAAAAGACTCCCAAAAGGGGATCGTTGTCGGGAAAGGAGGCTCGATGATCAAACAGATCGGCGAGGCCTCCCGCAAGGAGATTGAAAAAGAACTGAATCAAAAGGTTTTCCTCAAACTCTTCGTCAAGGTCTCCGAGAACTGGAGCCGGGATCCGCAAAAACTCCGGGAATTCGGGTATGGTCCTTAAACTCATTTTCCCGTGACATTCGCCATCCCCTTTGTTAGCTAACCCCTGATGGCCGCCTCTTCTTCCGACAGCCTGACCCCGATGATCCGGCAGTATCTGGAGATCAAAGAAAAACATCGGGATGCCTTCCTTTTCTTCCGGATGGGAGATTTTTATGAAATGTTCTTTGAGGATGCCGTGAACGCCTCCAAGATTTTAGATATTGCGCTGACCGCCCGGAACAAGAATGAACCGAATCCGATCCCGTTCTGCGGCGTCCCCCACCATTCCGCTTCGAGCTACATCGCCAAACTGATCGAAAAGGGACATAAGGTCGCGATTTGCGAGCAGGTCGAAGACCCGGCGTTGGCCAAAGGGATTGTCAAAAGGGAGGTCATTCAGATCATCACGCCGGGGTTGGCGACCGACCTGGAGGCGCTTCCCCAAAAGGAAAAAAACTATATCAGTTGCTTCCGGATGGAAGGGCCTGAAGGGGCAGTTGCCTTTCTGGACCTTCTGACCGGCGAATTTAAATTTGCGCCGCTTGCCTCACCAGAGGCGTTGATCGATCTTTACAGCCTCACCCACCCCCAGGAGATCCTTTATCTGGAGGCGGATAAAAACTCGCCGCTTTTTGAGAATCTGAAAGAGAGGTTTCCCTCAACGCTCTTCGTTCCGCTTTCCGGATGGCTCTTCGATCCTGTCTATGGAGAAAAACTGATTAAGGAGCAGTTTCAAGTAGCTAGTCTCGCCGCTTACGGCCTGGATGAAACCCCCTTCGCCGTCGGTCCGGTTGGGGCGATCCTGCACTACGTCCGGGAACACCAGAAGGTGACCCGTCTCCCACACCTCAAAAAACTGGAGCGGTATGAGAAAGACTCCTTCCTCTGGATCGGGGAAGAGACCCGGCGCAATCTGGAAATTCCCTTATTGCTGGACGTTCTCGACCTGACCCTGACCCCGATGGGGGGGCGTCTCTTGCGGGAATGGATCGGAAGACCCCTCGTTACTGTCACGGCGATCAACTCCCGACTGGATGCCGTGGGCGAACTCCGGCAGAAGAGGAGAGAGCGTGAGACGATTCGCCAACCACTCGCCTCCATCCGCGATATGGAACGGGTCGCCGGGAAAATAGCCCTAGGCCATGTCTCGGCGCGGGAACTGGTGATGCTCCGTGACTCTTGCGAATCATTTCAAAAATTAAAACCGGCTCTCTCTCTGCTTTCTTCGTCGCTGATCCAGGAAATCCGGGAAAAATGGCAAGACCTCTCTCCAGTGGTGGGAGAGATCGGGAAGACCCTGGTTGATGAGCCGCCCCTTTCCTTAAAAGAGGGGGGGGTGATCCGCGCCGGTTTCTCCGCCGAGTTGGATGAGTTAAGAGAGATCGTTCATGGAGGCAAGTCGGCCGTGCTGGCGATGGAAGAGAGGGAACGGATCCGGACCGGGATCAATTCGCTCAAAATCCGGTTCAACAAGGTTTTTGGGTATTACCTGGAAATTACCAATACCCACCGGGACAAGATCCCGCCCGATTATACCCGGAAACAGACGCTCACGAATGCGGAGCGGTTCATTACACCGGAACTGAAGGAATACGAAAACAAGGTCCTCTCGGCGGGTGAGAGAATCCGGGGGCTGGAGTACGAACTCTTTCTGGAATTTCGCGAAAAACTCATCCCGTTTGTGCCAATGATTCAGGAACAGGCCCGGCGGGTGGGACTGCTGGATCTTCTCTGTTCCCTGGCTGAAGTCGCCTCCGCCTACAACTACGCGAGACCCCAATTTGCGGAAGAAAAAATTCTGCGCATTACTCAAGGGAGACACCCGGTCATTGAACGGCTCAATTCCAGGGAACCGTTCTTTCCGAACGACCTCTTTTTGGACGGCGATCAAAACCGTTTTCTGATTATTACCGGTCCGAACATGGCAGGAAAATCGACAATCATGCGGCAGACAGCCCTGATCGTCATCCTGGCCCAGATCGGTTCGTTTGTTCCGGCCGAGGCGGCCCAAATCGGGATTGTCGACCGGCTCTTCACCAGGGTGGGGGCGAGAGACGACCTGACCCGTGGGGCTTCAACATTCCTGGTGGAGATGGAAGAGGCGGCGAAAATCCTGCACCAGGCGACGGAACGGAGCCTGATCCTTCTCGATGAGATCGGCCGGGGAACCTCCACCTTTGACGGCATTTCGATTGCCTGGGCGATGGCGGAGCATATCCATGATGCGGTGGGGGCCCGAACGCTCTTTGCCACCCATTACCATGAGCTGACCGACCTGGCCCTGACCCGTCCGGGGATCAAAAATTATAACGTGGCGGTCCATCTGGAGGGGGACCATATCCTTTTCCTCCGAAAACTGGTCCCCGGCGGCGCCAGCCGGAGCTACGGGATTGAGGTGGCCAAAATGGCCGGTCTCCCGGAAGAACTTCTCCTGAGGGCCCATGAGGTCCTGGAGAATCTGGAGCAGGAAGAACTGACGGAGAAGGGGACCCCCAAACTGGCTAAAAAGGGAGTGGTTCACCCCAAGGAGACCACCCACCAGATCGCCCTGTTCAAGTGAAAAGACTTTTTATCCTCCTCATTATTGTCCCTTGGCTCAGCCACCCCCTCCAGTCTTACCAGGGGAAGTCTCGGAAAAAAACTCCGGCAAAACCTCTTCATACCCTCACCATCGTGATCGACCCCGGTCACGGCGGCAAGGATTCCGGGGCGATCGGTGCTGGAGAGCGGCAGGAAAAAAAGGTGGCGCTGCAGATCGCCAGAATTTTAAGGAAGAAGCTGGAAAAGAAGTTAGGGGCCAAGGTGGTGATGACCCGAAACGGGGATCAGTTTGTTTCCCTGGGGGAGCGCAACAGGATCTCCAAGAGGGCCAAGGCGGACCTTTTCATCTCCATTCATGCCAACGCCTCGACCCGCAAGAGGCCCAATGGTCTTGAAATCTATTATCTCAACAACGCCACCGACCGCGCCTCCCAAAAACTGGCGGCCCGTGAAAATGAAGGGCTTACCCAGGAAGAAAAGGAGACAGAGGCGATCCTCTCCACCTTGATTCAGAACGAAAGCACCGAGGAATCGGCAGTGCTTGCCAAAGAGGTCCGAAAGGCGTTATTCGTAAAGATTCGGGGGACCCGGGATCTGGGGGTCAAGACGGCCCTCTTTTATGTGCTGGTGGGACCCGGATGCCCCAGCCTGCTGATTGAGACCGGTTTTATCACAAACCCGGAAGAGGGCCGGAAACTGATGGAACACCGATATCAGGAGGCGCTGGCGGAAGGGATCCTGCTGGGGTTAAACAGGTACCTCCAGGAGGCCAAGAAACCGAGATCCAATCTATGAGTCAAGGGGGCTTCACCCAGGAGGTTCAAAAACGGATCGCCGAGGAAAATGCCAGGCTCCTCCAGTGGCATCAGGAAAAACGGTCTGATGATTTCTTGAGGGGGCGTTCAGATTTCATCGATTCCCTCCTTTTAGATTTTTTCAATGACCTGGACAAAAAAAATCTCCCGCCACTCTCTCTAATCAGCCTTGGGGGATATGGGCGCCGTGAACTGGCAGTCGCCTCCGACATCGACCTCCTCTTTCTCTACGAGGGACGTTCAGGGGCCCCTCTCAAGAAAGCCACAGAAAAAATCCTTTATCCCCTCTGGGATGCCGGGTTGGAGGTCGGTTTTGCCACCCGGACGATCACGGACTGTCGCCGGATTGCGGAAGAAGATATCACCGCCCTCACCGCCTTGGTCGATGCCCGCTTCCTGACGGGAGAGGCCGCCCTCTTCAAAAAACTCCAGCAGGATTTTTGGAAAAGGGTGCGGTCCGAAAGGGGAAAGAGGGATTTCTGGGAGAAGAAATCCCGGGAGAATCAGGAACGGCTCGCCAAGTTTGGCGGTTCGGTCTACCTGCTGGAACCGAACCTCAAGGAAGGGGAGGGGGGGTTGCGCGATTACCAAAATATCCTCTGGGTCGGCAAGGTCTTCGAAAAAATAAATTCGCCCGACGATCTGGTCGCCAAAGGTTGGATTCCTGCGTCGGAGGCCGGTGCCCTGAAAGAGGCGATCCGTTTTCTGACGAATACCCGGAATGAATTGCACCGCCTCTCCGGCCGGAAAAATGACCAGTTGAGCCTTCAGTATCAGGAGACACTCGCTCACTGGTGGGGTCTGGAGGAAGCCGAAGGGATTATTCCTGTGGAACGCTTTATGCAACGTTACTACCATGAGGCGGCGATTATTCATGAATGGAGTTCCCGTTTGACCCGCCGGTGGGCCGAGGAACCGGGCCGTCTTTTGAAGCTCTTCCCCTTGTCGCCCGAGACGGTGGATGGCAAATTCAAGATCATTCAGGGAAAACTCTCGCTTGCTGACTCCAACCTTTTCTTCAAAGATCCCGTCTCCCTCCTCCGGATTTTTCAGATTTTCCAGAAGGAGGGGCTGGAGATTGACGACTACACCCAGGACAAGATCCGGGAGTCGGTCTTTCTCATGGACTCGATCCGTGAGTCTCCCGAGGCGGGAGCGGTGTTCAGGGGAATCCTGGGAGAGCCCCGGCGGCTTGGGCCGACGCTTCTCCTCATGAATGAACTCAAGGTTTTGGGTCAGTATCTTCCAGAATTTGCCAAGCTCCGTTTTCGGGTCCAGCACGATGTCTATCATGTCTATACCGTTGACATCCATTCGATCTTTGCCGTTGCGGAACTGGGTAAGATTGATGAATACAAAGAAACCTACCCTGTCGGCAGGGAGGCCTTGAAGGATGTTGCCAAGAAGGACCTGCTCGCCTTGGCGATTCTGTACCATGATATCGGCAAGGGGGCCGGTTCGGGGCATGTGGAAAAAGGGGTCCCCCTGATCCGGGAGGCGGGAAGACGGCTGGGGTTTTCCGCCGAGGAGATTGATCTGCTCGAATTTTTGGAAAAGAGCCACTTGATTATGCCGCATCTCGCCTTTCGGAGGGATCTCGAAGACCAGAACATGATCATCCAGTTTGCCCGTTCATTTCCGAGCCTGGAGGCCCTCTCGATGCTCACCCTTCTGACCTTCTGCGATATCAAGGCGGTCGGTCCGGCCACCATGACCCCCTGGAAGTCGGCTCTTTTGGAGAACCTTTATCGGAAGACCCGTGAGGTCCTGGTCAAGGGAACCTTTGACAAAGAAAAGGTTTCCACACTGGTTGACAGGGTCAAAAAGGAATCTGAAAAACTCCTTGGCCGTTCCATTTCTGTCGAAGAACAATCCGGTTTTTTCAGCGCCATGCCTTCACGATACCTTCTGGCCGCACCACCGGCTGAAATTATCCGTCACCTCGCCCTCTGGAAAAAGTTCAAGAAAGAAGAACTTCCGGTCCTCGATCACAGAAACCGCGCCGGTTTCAGTGAACTAACGATCTTTTCCTGGAATACCCCACAGCTCTTTTCACGAATCTGCGGGGTGACCGCCGCCAACAGCGTTAATATTCTGGAGGTTCAGTCGACGGTGAACAGTCAAGGGGAGGCCCTTTACAACTTCATCGTTGAAGACCTGCCGGGGGGACCGATCCTGGATGATCGCAAATGGGAAAGGGTGCTCCGGGACTTGAGACAGGTCATCGAAGGGAAATCGTCCATCGACCGGATGGTGCAGGAACGTCTGCGGCCAAGTTTGATCAAGCCAAAGACGGCCCGCAAGGTTCCGACCAAGATCGAGATCGATAACGACATCTCCGCCTACTATACCGTCATCGACATTTATGCCCACGACCGGATCGGCCTTCTCTACCGGATCATTTCGACCCTGACAGCGCTCGGGCTCTATGTGGATATTTCCAAAATCTCCACCAAGGTGGACCAGGCCTCCGACACCTTCTATGTCAAGGATATCTTCGGGCAAAAGATCACCAGTCAGGATCGGCTGAAAAAGATCAAGGAAGATATCGCTAAAACCATTGCGGAGGCGTCATGAAAGAACTTTATTTTCTTATTGGGCTGGCCCTGCTGGGACTGGGGATGCTTGTTTATTTTCGCCGCAAGGAATCACACCTCCTGAAGAAAAAGGTCCGCGACAGCCTCAGCCCGGCGCTCAAAAAGGAGATTGAAAAGGAAAGGGAAGAGACATTGGAGAAAAAGAAAAAATTTGATGAGGTGATGAAAAAGGTCAAAGGCTGACCCTTCGACTTCGCTCAGGGTGTCCAGTTGACTGGGCAGAATTCATGGGTTGGGAGGATTAATTTATTTTTTCCCCCCTCCCTTGAGGGGAGGGGGTGAGGGGGAGGGTGGTCCTGATTATACGTTTGGATGAAGAAGACTTTGAAAACACTTAATCAATGCGCAAAAGACTTAAGAAAAAGGTCAACGGACACAGAAAAATTTCTGTGGAAATATCTTAGGAGTAAACGCTTAGAGAATTTTAGATTCAGAAGGCAGGCCCCCATAGGTCCATATATTGTTGATTTTGTTTGTTTGGAAAAAAGGATAGTCATTGAATGTGATGGCGGTCAGCATGCCTTTCAGGCTAGAAAAGATAAGGGGAGGGACGATTGGTTGGAAAAGGAGGGTTATAAAGTATTAAGATTTTGGGACCGTGAAGTTCTTCAAAATACTGAAGGAGTTCTAGAAACTATCCTCAGGGAGATATCGGGATCACCCGCCCCTTAATCCCCTCCCCTCAAGGGAGGGGAAAAATTAATGATAGAGTATCCGGGACTAAACGGACATGGTGTCCACCAAAGGACGGATCAGCCTCTGGCTGAAGCTTAAGTCGAACCATGAACCATTATTGTATTGAAATGCCGGATCAGAATGTTTAGGATGCCCGAGCCTTGAAGATCAAGATCTGCAAAGAGCCGGGTTGCAGTAATTCTCAAACCACGCAGAGCTACTGCCGCCTGCATTACCTCAAGAACTGGAAGCACCTCAAGGAAGAGGTCCGGAAAAAGGCGGCGGACCGGTTGAACAAGTATGTGGAAGGGATCTGCAAGAAAAATCCGGAAGGGTATGTCGATGCCGTCAAAAAGGATCTCCGGAATGAAAAATCGTTCGGACGATCTATGGATGACAACTGTCCTCACGATGAGATTGACGAGGTGTTGGAAAATATGGGGTACAAGGACGACTCCTCCGTGGAACAGCTGATATCCAACATCAAGATTGATGATGATTACAAATCCTAAAACTGTTTACATCAAAACATTCGGCTGTCAGATGAACGAAAACGACACCGAAACGATGTACGCCCTGCTTGCCGGCAAGGGGTATCGTCCCATCGACGATCCGAAAAAGGCGGATCTGGTGCTCGTCAACAGCTGTAGCATCCGTGAAAAATCGTACCAAAAGGCGCTCTCCGAACTCGGCCGTTTCAAGAAGATTGGGAAGAAAGAGTTAAAGATCGGCCTGACCGGTTGTGTGGCCTCGCAGGAGGGGGCAAAACTCCTGAAGCGGTTTCCCCACCTCAACCTTGTCCTGGGGACCGATCACCTGAATTCCCTGCCGGAGGCGGTGGAGTTGTTGTCGTCTCGTCCCCAGCTCACCCGTTCCGAACCGGTCGCCGAAGAAGATTATCTTTTTCCTGCTTTTTTTCAAGAGTCGGGAGTGAAGTCGTCGGTAACGATCATGAAAGGGTGTGACAATGCCTGCTCTTTCTGCATCGTTCCGTTTGTCCGGGGAAAAGAGATATCCCGCCCGCCGGACGAGATCCTGGCCGAGATCAAAAAGAAGGAGGAGGGCGGGGTACGGGAACTCCTCCTTTTGGGACAGAACGTCAATTCCTACGGTAAAAAACTAAGGCCGAAGACCACCTTTGTCGAACTCCTGCGCCGCATTGACGAAGAAACAGGGATCGCCCGTCTCCGTTACACCTCGCCTCACCCGAAGGATCTTTCCGACGAACTGATCGAAGAACAGGGGCGAAACCCGAAACTTTGCCGGCATATTCACCTCCCCGTGCAATCCGGCTCGAACTCTGTCCTGAAGAGGATGCGCCGTTCCTATACACGGGAGATTTATCGGCGCAAGGTCGATAAACTCAGGGCCAGGGTCCCGGATATCGCCATCTCCACAGACCTCATTGTCGGCTTTCCCGGTGAGACGGAGAGGGACTTTGAGGAAACCCTCTCGCTGGTTCGGGAGGTCGGTTTTCACAGCAGTTATTCCTTTGTCTATTCCCCCCGCCCGCAGACGGAGGCGTTCAGCCTGAGGGATGATCTCCCTCAAACCGTCAAGGAGGAGAGGCTGAAGATCCTCCAGGGGCTTCAGGAGGAGGTGGGGCTTGGAAGGAACCGTGAACTGGTCGGACGAAGGGAAGAGGTCCTGGTGGAGGGGGCCTCCCTCCGGGGAAATCATCTGACAGGCCGAACCACCTGGAATCATATCGTTAATTTCGATGGTGATCCCCTCCAGATTGGTGCTATACTGGAGGTAAGGATTACTGAGGCCTTTGCCTATTCACTCGCTGGGGAGGTCATCGATGGCTGAATCCAAGAAGACGGTTGCGGTCCCTGAATTGGTGGAGATGAAGGTGACCGGGCTCACCATTGATCCATTTACCAATATGCCGATCATCATCCTCAAAGACCTGGAGGAAAAGAGCGCCCTGCCGATTTGGATCGGTCTGATCGAGGCCTCCGCCATCGCGACGGAGCTGGAAAAGATCCAGCTCTCCCGCCCGATGACCCATGATCTGATCAAAAATCTCTTAGGGGCTCTTGGGGTCACCGTAAACAAGGTGGAGGTGAACGACCTGTCGGATAATACTTTTTATGCCCGTATTACCCTGACCCATGCCGGGAAGGAATTGACCCTCGATTCCCGTCCATCGGATGCGATTGCGATCGCCCTCCGGACCAAGGCTCCGATTTTTGTCGACAAGAAGGTGATGGAAAAGTCCCGCAAGATTGATGTCACTAAGGAAGGAAAGGGGGGGGAGGAAAAGATGAAGAAGGAAAAATGGAACGAGATTCTTGAAAACCTCTCTCTAGAAGATTTTGGCAAATACAAAATGTGACCGGCCGCTTGAGCGATCGGTCATCCTGAGCAAAGCGAAGGATCCCATCGTCATCCGTATCATTCGTTATTGGCTCCCGTTGATTGCGTACGCCGGGCTGATTTTTTATCTCTCCTCGCTTCCCCGTTTGTCGATTCCCCAGTGGTTTCCCCATATTGATAAGGCGGCTCATTTTCTGGAATATGGCGGTCTTGGTTTTCTTTGCGTCCGTGTTGTCCGTTTCCGTTTCCGGGAGATTCGAAAAGTTGAGATTCTCGGGGCGTTATTGGGATTGGCCTATGGGGCGACTGATGAGATCCACCAGTTCTTCGTTCCGGGGCGCGAATCCTCATTGACGGATCTGCTGGTGGACGGTATAGGGGCGGCTGTCGGGGCGGTTTTTTATTTCTACTTGAGGGGAAAAATCTTCCGTGGGAAAGAGCCTGCCGTTTGAGGGAAAACAACCGTCGCTCGCCCCTTCCGTATTTCTGGCAAAAGGGGCGATCGTCATTGGGGATGTCACCATCGGGGAAGATTCCTCCGTTTGGTACAACAGTGTTGTCCGGGGAGATATTCATTCGATCCGGATCGGCAAACGAACCAACATCCAGGACCTTTCCGTTGTTCATGTGGAATCGGGTCTTTTCTCGACAACCCTTGCGGATGAAGTGACCGTCGGTCACGGGGTGATCCTTCATGGTTGTCAGATTCACCGGCTGGCGCTGATCGGGATGGGGGCCGTTATCATGAATGGAGTGGTCATCGGGGAGCAGGCGGTTGTGGGGGCCGGATCGCTGGTGACCGAGGGGACCGTCGTCCCGCCGCGAACCCTCGTCTTGGGAAGCCCCGCCAGGGTCAAAAGGGATTTAACCAAGGAGGAGCTGGCGCTCCTGCCAGTTTCGGCAGAACATTATGTCCAGTACTCCAGACGTCATCAAAAAATTCCGCGAGGCGATTAGGGCCTTTTCGCTTTTAACCCGAGGGGACAAGGTGTTGATTGCCCTCTCCGGAGGGCCCGATTCCGTTGTTCTCACCCATCTCCTCGGACTGGTCCGCAGGGAGCTGGGTTTAAGTCTTTCGGCAATCCATATCAATCATGCCCTGAGGGGAGAGGAATCGGAACGGGAGGCGGTTTGGGTTAGAGGGTTTTGTCAAAAGTTGGGGATTCCTCTGACCCTCAAAAAATTGTTCTGGCCCGCCGGCAAGAGGTCAAACTTGCAGGAAAAGGCCCGTGAGAAAAGGTACCGGGCCTTTCTTGAGGTGGCGGAAAAGGAGGGGGCTCATAAGGTGGCAACGGCCCACCATGCCGATGACCAGATGGAAACTGTCCTGATGCGATTCTTACAGGGGGCGGGGATTGAAGGGTTGTCGGGGATTCCTGTAAAACGAACGCTTGGACAGGTCACTCTTATCCGCCCCCTCATCTTTCTCACCAAAAAAGAGATCCTCACCTACGCCCGACAAAATAAACTGAAATATAAAACTGATTCCTCCAATCTCAAGGACAAATACTGGCGCAACAGCCTTCGGCTGGTTGTTATTCCTAAACTCCTTAAGGTGAACCCGACGCTCAGCAATAACATCACCCGGATGACTCTTTCTCTCCGAAGGGACAGCGATTTATTAAACGAGGTTGCGGGTGAAACCTATGACCGTCTGGCTCAAAAAGGGGATCGGTCCGTTGGTTTTGTCCTGGACCCATTCATGACTCTTCCTCCGGCAATCCAGATCCGGCTTTTCAAGAAGGGGCTGGAAGAAATCGGTCCCGGCATCCGGGGACTTTCGCACCATTTGGAGAGGATGCTCGATCTGGCCGCCAATAAAAATCAAAAGGCCTCCTATGCCCTTCCGGGAGGCCGCTACTTTGAAAAAGAAGATGGATTTTTGAGAATTTTTGCCGCTACAAAGAATGGCCGGGCGGCCGCCATCCTGATGAACCCTGACGAGGTCGAAAGCTGGCGGGAAACTCTGGCCGTGCGGCAGGATCATGCGTTAATGAGAGAGATCCGAAGGGGACTCAAAGGGCTGGCTCGGGCAAAGAAAACTACTACCTTGAATGGGTTATTTTGAAAACCAGCTTAAATTCTGGAAATTGTTGCCATCGGTCCCCGGGAGTCCATTTATCAGGAAACCGCTCGCCGGTTGACAAGATCTCAAGGCTGATGGTACCTTAATCCTGATGAAACAGTCCCAAAAAACCATCGCTCTTTGGGCCGTTATTATCCTACTCTCGGTCTCTATCCTGCATTTCTTGAATACCCGCAAGACCTTGAGAAAAGAGATCAGTTTCAGCGAATTTATCAGTTCCGTCCAACAGGGAAAGATCGAAAAAGTCGCCATTCAGGATGATGAATATACCGGAAAGTTCAAGGAACACTTTGAGGGAGGAGGCTATTTTGAAACGGTTGGTCCGGCCCAGAGTGAAAAGGCGTTTGAGATCCTGAACCGGTCCGGGGTTCAAATCGAGTTTCGCAAGAGGCAGGAGACACCGATCTGGCAACAGATCCTGATTTCCTGGCTTCCGATGATCCTGCTTTTTCTCTTTTTCTTCTTTTCCATGCGGCAGATCCAGGTCGGCGGGGGGAGGGCGCTCAGTTTTGGCCGGAGCAAGGCCCGTTTGTTAAATGAGAGTCAAAAGAAAATAACCTTCAAGGATGTGGCTGGTGTGGAAGAAGCCAAGTATGAATTGGAAGAAATTATCGCCTTCCTGAAGGAACCAAAAAAGTTTACCAAACTGGGGGGGCGGATCCCGAAGGGGGTCTTGCTTGTCGGTCCTCCGGGGACCGGGAAAACCCTGCTGGCCAAGGCGGTTGCCGGCGAGGCCTCCGCTCCATTCTTTTCTATCTCCGGTTCTGACTTTGTCGAAATGTTTGTCGGGGTCGGCGCCTCCCGTGTCCGGGACCTCTTTGAACAGGGGAAAAAGAACGCCCCCTGCATTATCTTTATCGATGAAATAGACGCCGTTGGCCGCCACCGTGGCGCCGGTCTTGGCGGTGGGCATGACGAGCGGGAACAGACCTTGAACCAGCTTCTCGTGGAGATGGACGGTTTTGAATCCAGTGAAGGGGTCATCATCATGGCGGCAACTAACCGTCCGGATGTCCTGGACCCGGCCCTCCTCAGGGCAGGACGTTTTGACCGTCGCGTGGTTGTCCCGCGTCCGGACCTGAAAGGGAGGGAAGAGATCCTTAAAGTTCATACGCGGAAAACTGTCCTGGCCACAGATGTTGATCTTTCGGTCATTGCCAGAGGCTCACCCGGCTTTGCGGGGGCCGATCTGGAAAACCTGGTGAATGAGGCGGCCCTGAATGCGGCCCGTTATGACAAGAAACAGATCGAGATGAGCGATTTCGAACTGGCCAAAGACAAGGTCCTGATGGGGGCGGAGAGAAAGAGCATGATCCTCTCCGAAGAAGAGAAGAGGACAATCGCCTACCACGAATCAGGCCACACCCTTGTCGCGAGACTGCTTCCCGGAACCGATCCGGTTCACAAGGTTACCATCATCCCCAGAGGGATGGCGTTGGGGCTCACGCAACAGCTCCCGATTGATGAGCGTCATCTGCACTCCAAGGAGTATGCCGAAAACATGATTTCGGTCCTGATGGGGGGGCGGTCGGCCGAGGAGTTAATCTTTAACGTCCAGACGACAGGCGCCGGGGATGATATTGACAAGGCGACCGAACTCGCCCGCAAGATGGTTTGTGAATGGGGGATGAGCGAACTGGGCCCCTTGAGTTTTGGCCGAAAGGAAGGGGAGATTTTTCTGGGCCGCGATTTCATGCAACAGCAGGAGTACAGCGAACAGACAGCCATTTCAATCGATCAGGAAGTCAGCAAGATTATCGCCAGAAATTACGAAAGGGCCAAAAAGCTCCTGAAAGAGAATAGCGATACCCTTAAAAATATTGCCAAGTACCTCCTGGAATACGAATCACTGGATGGGGACCAGATTGACCGGATCATCCGTGGTGAGAAGCTGGATCCGCCGCGCAAACCAAACCCACCAGCGGCCGCCGCTGAAACGGTTAAATCAGTAGAAGAGAAGGTTGAGATCCCCTCAGGGGTTCTTCCTGTCCCAGGAAAGGCTTAATGGTTCGACTTAGCTCACCATGTCCCGTATGAAAATCGGGAGTCGCTTTTTCAATTTCAAAAAAGAAATTGCCGTCATGGGAATCTTGAATGTCACCCCGGATTCCTTCTCCGACGGCGACTGCTGGCTGGATCCGGAAAAGGCCCTTGAACAGGCGCTGAAAATGGCGGAAGAGGGGGCGGACCTGATCGATATCGGCGGGGAGTCAACCCGGCCCGGTGCCCCTTCGGTCTCTCTGGAAGAAGAAAAAAAGCGGGTCTTGCCGGTTTTGAAAAAAATCCGTCCCCGTCTTTCCATCCCGATCTCGATCGATACCCAAAAGGCGGCCCTGGCCCGCGAAGCGCTGGAGGAAGGGGCGGACCTCATCAACGATGTCAGCGCGGCAACCTTCGATCCGGAAATGGCCTCCGTGGTTGGAAAGGCCGGGTGCCCACTGGTCCTGATGCATATGAGGGGAAGACCGGAGACGATGCAAAAAGAAATCATCTACCGGGATGTCGTGGGCGAAGTCTTGCAATACCTTCAGCAAAGAATAGAATCTCTTTCAAGAATCGGTGTCTCCCGGGACCGGCTCATCATGGATCCCGGCATCGGGTTCGGGAAGGAATTTGAACACAACCGACAACTGTTGCAGAATTTACGAAAATTCCAGACGCTGGAATGTCCGGTGATGGTTGGCGTCTCTAGAAAATCATTTTTGGGAAAAATTTCAGGAAGGGTTCCGCAGGATCGCCTGCTGGAGAGTGTCGCCGCCTCTTTTTACGCCGCCTTGAACGGGGCTTCGATCCTTCGCGTACACGACGTCGCCGAAACCCGTCGCGTTTTGAACGTCGCAGAGGCCTTGCTAAAAAGGGCTTAAGGAGCTATACGCCCCCCCTATGACTCGAAAACTCTTCGGCACCGACGGCGTCAGGGGAGTTGCCAACAGGGAACCGATGACCTCCGAGGTGGCCCTGGCCCTGGGAAGGGCGATCGCCGCCATCTCGAAGTCTCATCACCGGAGGGTGATTCACCCAAGGGTGATTCACCCAAGACACCGGATCCTGATCGGCAAAGACACCCGTCTTTCCGGCTATATGTTGGAAACTGCTCTCGCCTCAGGGATCTGTTCAATGGGGACCGACGTCCTTCTGGTAGGGCCTTTGCCAACACCGGCGGTCGCTTTTCTGACCCGTTCGATGAGGGCCGATGCCGGGGTGGTGATCTCCGCTTCGCACAACCTGTATCAGGATAACGGGATAAAATTTTTTGATGCGAAAGGTTTCAAACTGCCGGATGAAGAAGAACTGGAAATCGAAAAAATAGTTTTTAACACCGATGCCAAAAGCCCAAGACCGACGGCCGATCATATCGGCAAGGCGTTCCGGGTGGATGATGCCAGCGGTCGCTATATTTCCTACCTGAAAGGGTTGTTTCCGGAGGGGATGACGCTCGAAGGGATCAAGGTGGTTTTGGATTGCGCCCATGGCGCCGCTTATGGTGTCGCTCCAACCATTCTGGAAGAACTGGGGGCGGAGGTGGTCCGGATCGGCGTCACCCCGAACGGCACCAACATCAATGAAGGAGTAGGGGCCCTTTACCCCGAAAAGATGCAGGAGACCGTGAAAAAGGAAAAGGCCGCTATCGGTATCGCCCTGGATGGGGATGCCGACCGTGCCGTTTTTTGCGATGAAAGGGGAGATCGGGTTCCTGGGGATGCCGTTTTGGCAATCCTCGCCAAAGATCTTCTGGATAAGGGGCGCCTGGCGCAAAAGGGGTTTGTGGCGACGGTCATGAGCAATCTCGCCCTGGAACATCTCGCCCAATCCTGGGGGTGTCAGCTCTTCAAGGCGGCGGTGGGGGACCGTTACGTGGTGGAGGAGCTCAGAAAGAGAAAACTGAATTTTGGTGGTGAACAGTCGGGGCATATTGTCTTTTTAGATCATGCCACAACCGGTGACGGGATGCTGGCGGCCATTCGTTTGCTGGAAATCGTTGTCTCCTCCGGAAGACCGGTCTCCGAGCTGGCCCGGATTCTCAAACCGTATCCCCAGGTCTTGATCAACGTGAAGGTGAGGGAGAAGAAACCGTTTGAGGAGATTGCCGCCGTTCGGGATCAGGCGGCCCGCGTTGAAAAGGAATTGTCGGGAAAGGGAAGGCTCCTTCTCCGTTATTCCGGCACAGAAAACTTGGCCCGCGTGATGATCGAAGGGGAGAATGAACAAAAAATTCAGAAACTGGCTGAAGATCTTGCCGGTTGCCTTCAAAAGAATCTTGGTTAGTTATGGCCCGCCTCGGCGTCAACATCGATCATATCGCCACCCTCCGTCAGGTTCGCGGAACCAGATACCCCGACCCTGCCGGGGCCTCTCTGATTGTGGAACAGGCCGGTGCCGATCAGATTACCGTCCACCTCAGGGAGGACCGCCGTCATATCCAGGACCGGGATCTTCGGACGCTCCGGCATACGGTCCAGACAGAACTGAATCTGGAGAGTGCGGTTCTTGAGGCCATGGTCGTCCTCGCTGTTGACGTCCGTCCCAATACGGTTACCTTCGTCCCTGAAAGACGGAAAGAGCTGACGACAGAAGGGGGACTCGACGTTTACGGCAACAGAAAACAACTGAAGGAAAAGACCGAACAGCTCAAAAAAGCCGGCATCCGTGTCAGCTTTTTTATCGATCCCGAGGAGCGTCAGATCCGGGAGAGCCGTGAAATCGGCGCCGACACGATCGAGATCCACACAGGCCGCTATGCCGATGCCACGACTCCCGACGAAGTAAAAAAAGAATTTGAAAGGATCCGGCAATCGGCACTCCTTGGCAAGCAGTTGGGGCTTTATGTCGCCGCCGGGCATGGACTCCACTATCAAAACACCGGTCCCCTGGCCGCTATTCCGGAGATTCAGGAGTTCAACATCGGCCATGCGATTATCGCCAGGGCACTGTTTGTAGGATTGGAACAGGCGGTGCGTGAAATAGTGGCGATCGTAAAAAAATGAATTTTCTAAAAATCCTCAAACCCCGCAAAAAGGATTCCCACAAGGGAGACTACGGTCACGTCTTGATCGTTGCCGGAAGTGTGGGAAAACTGGGGGCCGCGTTAATGACCTGCCGTGCCGCGCTCAGGACCGGTTCAGGGCTGGTCACCCTGGCCCTACCGGACAAGGCCTTTAAAAAAATCCCCAAAAATTTGTTGGAGGTGATGTATCTGCCGCTCCCGTCGGATAAAAACGGCGAGTTTTCTGGCGACGGGGACATGGTGAGTTTATCGAACCATGGCCGCCCAAAATATAAAGACAAAACCGTTATCGCAGTCGGTCCAGGGATGGGAACCGGTCCAGGTTCTCGAAAAATAGTTCAATCGCTTCTAAAAACCGATCTTCCGCTCGTGATTGATGCGGATGGGTTGAATTGTCTGGCGCTGGAAAAATTAAAGGGATTGAAGGGGAGGAGAGCACCGACCATTCTGACCCCACATCCGGGGGAGATGATAAGGTTACTATCCGTCTCCCCCTTGGTACCGGGTACCTTTTGGCCAAAAGGTACCCGGTACCAAAAACCCAAAGTTGATAGGACCCGCCAATTCGCCAAGAAATACGGCGTTCATCTGGTCCTCAAAGGGTACCGGACCGTTATCGCCAGTCCCGAAGGAAAGATTTCTATCAACCCGACCGGCAACCCCGCCATGGCGACCGCCGGGATGGGGGATGTCTTGACCGGGATGATTGCCAGCCTTATTGGACAGGACCCGTTCTCCCTGGGGTCGGCCATCCGCGCCGCCGTCTACCTCCATGGCCTGATTGGTGACCGGTGGGCCGCAAGGCATGGCGATCGCGGGATGATGGCGGGAGATCTGATTGAGGGGATTCCGGATGCAATCCGACATTGGGTATAAGGAACGGGGTCGAGACAGGACCCGTTGATGCTATTGATATCCCACAGCCCCAAAGAAACCCGGCAGTTTGCCGCCAACCTGGCAAAGAAGATGAAACCGGGCACTGTTTTGGCATTAATCGGCGACCTCGGTAGTGGCAAAACAACCTTCGTGCAGGGATTGGCCGAGGGGCTCGGGATTTCCAAAAAATATTATGTCAACTCCCCGACCTTCACGCTGATCAATGAGTATGAGGGCAAAATCCCTCTTTTTCACTTCGACCTTTATCGATTGGGGTCCGTGAAGGAATTGGCCGATCTCGGTTTTGAGGAGTATCTGGAGAAAAACGGGATTGTGGTGGTGGAGTGGGCGGAAAAATTGCCTCCCGCGGAATTGCAAAAAATGGTGGTTGTTCGTTTTTCCATGCTTGCAGGAGAAAAAAGACAGATTGAGATTGTTCCCCCTCTTAGTGTAAGAGGGGGCTAGGGGGCGTTAGTAGAAAATGTTGATTGTTCAAAAATACGGCGGCACCTCAGTCGGCGATCTGGACCGGATTCGGAACGTTGCCAAGAGGGTGATGGCCGCAAAAAAGGAAGGGCACGATGTCATCGTTGTCGTTTCCGCCATGGCGGGGGAAACAAACCGTCTGGTCGATCTGGCCCACAAAATTGCCGAAGAGCCGGACGGCCGGGAATACGACATGCTCGTTTCAACGGGAGAGCAGGTCACCATCGCCCTTCTGGCCCTGGCCCTCAAGGGAATGGGGGTGCCGGCACGGTCGTTCCTGGGACACCAACTCCGGATCATGACCGACAGCGCCTTTTCCAAGGCCCGGATCAAGAGTATTGATGCCGATTTCATCCGTCACGAATTGGCCAAGGGGCAGGTCCTGGTGGTCGCCGGCTTTCAGGGGATTGATACGGAAGGAAATATTACCACTCTGGGCCGGGGCGGTTCCGATACGACAGCCGTGGCCTTGGCCGCCGCCCTCAAAGCGGAGGCCTGTGAAATTTATACCGATGTGGATGGTGTCTATACGGCAGACCCGCGGATCGAACCGAAGGCCCGTCGACTGGATCGGGTCGCGTATGAAGAAATGCTGGAGATGGCCTCGCAGGGGGCCAAGGTATTGCAAATCCGGTCGGTGGAGATGGCGGCCAAATACACTGTGCCCCTCTGGGTAAAATCGTCATTCAATAACGAGAAAGGAACCTTGGTGACAAAGGAGGATGCTTCCATGGAAAATGTTGTTGTTTCGGGCGTCGCCCACGACAAAAATGAGGCGAAGGTGGCGGTGCGGCGGCTTCCGGACCGTCCCGGTATCGCCTCCGGTCTTTTTACACCGATCAGTAACGCCAATATCAATGTGGATATGATCATCCAGAACGTCAGTGAGGATGGTTTTACCGATCTCACCTTCACCGTGCCTCAGGCGGATCTCAAAAAGGCGCTCAGTCTGGCCCAAAAAACCGCCAAGGAACTCGGCTCGGACAAAGTGGATGCGGATGAAAAGATCGCGAAGGTCTCGGTTATCGGTGTCGGGATGCGGTCACACGCCGGTGTTGCCGCCCGGATGTTCACCACACTGGCGGAGGAAAAGATCAATATCCAGATGATCTCCACCTCGGAGATCAAGATTTCCGTCGTGGTGGATGAAAAGGATATGGAACGGGCCGTTCGGGCGTTGCACAAGGCGTTTAATCTGAATCAACAAAGCTGATCCATCCCGAACGAAGTGAGGGGTCTCCCGCATGCAAATTGAGTTATATGACACCACTCTCCGCGACGGCGCCCAGTCGGAGGAAATTTCTTTCACGGTAGAGGATAAACTCCGGATCGCCAAAAAGCTGGACGAACTCGGGATCCACTACATCGAGGGCGGGTGGCCGGGATCGAATCCGAAAGACGAAGAATTTTTTGCGCGGGTCCGCTCTCTCAATCTAAAAAATGCCAGGATCGCCGCCTTCGGGAGTACTCGCAAGAAGGGGATTACCGCGGAAAAAGACCCGAACCTCAAGGCGCTTGTCGCGGTCGGGACCCCGGTTGTCACCATCTTTGGAAAGAGCTGGGATTTTCATGTAAAAGAGGCGCTGGGGATCTCTCTCGAAGAAAATCTGGAGTTGATCCGAGACTCCATCAGTTTCCTCAAAAAAAATTGCCCGGAAGTCCTCTTTGATGCCGAACATTTCTTCGACGGGTTTAAAAAGAATCCGGAATATGCCGTGGCCACACTCAAGGCCGCTTCTGAGGCTGGGGCAAAGGTCCTGGTCCTCTGCGACACCAACGGCGGGACATTGCCGGATGAGATTGAAAGTATTATCAAAAATGTGAAAAATAAATTTCCCTCTCCCTTGATGGGAGAGGGTAAGGGTGAGGGTGATCCCGTCCTCGGCTTTCATGGCCATAATGACTCGGAAACCGGCGTTGCCAACGCCTTGGCCGCCGTGGCGGCAGGGTGCCGTCATATTCAGGGAACAATCAACGGGATCGGTGAACGGTGCGGCAATGCGAATCTGGTCTCCATTATCCCGAACCTTCAGCTCAAGATCGGTTTTTCCTGTATCGCGCCTGAACAGTTGAGCCGTCTCAAGGAGGTCTCCCGCTATGTGGATGAGCTGGCCAACCGGATCCCGCTGACCCACCAACCTTATGTGGGGGAGGCCGCCTTCGCTCACAAGGGGGGAGTGCATGTCTCCGCGATCCTCAAGAATCAGGCGACCTACGAACATATCCGCCCGGAAGAGGTCGGCAACCGGAGACGTGTCCTTGTCTCCGACCTGGCCGGCCGTTCCAGTATCCTTTATAAGGCGAAGGAGTTCGGCATTGAACTCGATTCCCAATCCTCCGTGGTTTCTGGCATCGTCAAACAACTCAAAGAGATGGAAAATGCTGGCTACCAGTTTGAGGGGGCTGAAGCCTCCTTTGAAATCCTGATCCGGCGGGCCCTGAAGCAATATAAAAATTTCTTTACCCTGATTCATTTCAGCGTTGTGGATGAGAAAAAGGGAGAGGACCATGGCATGGCAGTGCCCGGTCACGCCTCGGCCAAGGCGACACTCGAAATTGAAGTGAATGGCAAAAAGGAAAGGGCGGAGGCCAAGGGGGTAGGGCCGGTTAACGCCCTGGACACAGCCCTGCGGAAGGCGCTGGAACGATTTTATCCCGAACTTGGCAAGGTCCGTCTGATCGACTACAAGGTCCGTGTCCTGCCGGCGGGGAGGGCGACCGCCTCTCAGGTGCGTGTCCTGATCGAATCAACCGACGGCCGTGAAAAATGGGGGACCGTCGGCGTCTCGCAAAATATCATCGAGGCCTCCTGGATGGCGCTCGTCGATTCGCTGGAATACAAATTGTTAAAATCCCCCTTCATCCCCCTTTGACAAAGGGGGACACAAGGGGGATTTTTGAAAGGGGGTCAGGGGGCGATATGACCGGAGCCACCAGCCGCTACCTTGTTCTCGCCCTCATGCTCCTTTCCCTCTTTTCACTCCACCAATGCCTCGATCACCGAAACGAAACACAGGAATTTTCACCTCTCCCGGCCACCTCATTTCTGTTGGGGCAAAAAATTCCGATCAACACCGCTGACCCAAAAATGCTGGAGGCCCTGCCCGGGATCGGGCCAAAACTGGCGCAGAGGATTGTTGAGGATCGCCGTATGAACGGACCGTTCAAGAATGAAAAGGAACTGCTCCGGGTCCCCGGCCTCGGCCCCAAAAAAGTAGAGGCGATCCGTTCATTGATTGATTTTTGATTGGTTCCCCTTCTTAACAGAAGTGGCAGAAGTGTACCGGGGACACATCCAACCTACTGGGCATAAGAATAATCGGGGGCCTTGGGGTCGGGGCAGGTTAAAAAGCCTATTGCAGAAGCGGTGCTGATTTGTTACCTTTTAAGTATGAATGAAATCATCTTTATGGTGGAAGAGGCCCCGGAAGGCGGATTCACGGCCAAGGCCTTGGGGGTGTCTATTTTTACAGAAGCGGATGATTTAGAAGCCCTCCAATCAGAAATTCGTGACGCGGTGTCTTGTCATTTCGGTGAAGGTCAAAAACCCTCTGTTATTCGTCTCCATTTTGTCAAAGAAGAAGTCATTGCCGTATGAGGTTGCCCCGTAACCTCTCCGGTGAAGATCTTACCAAACAGCTTTCCGTTTTTGGATACAAGATCACGAGACAAACCGGTTCTCACATGAGGTTAACAACCCACGAGAGGGGAGAACATCATATCACTATCCCCAGACACCCATCTCTTCGGATTGGAACATTGGCCTCTGCCCTTTCCGACGTTGCTCTTCATTTCAACCTTGACCGTCAAGAATTAATGGCACGACTCTTTAAAAAGTAATTTCCCCCTCGCATTTTTCCATCAATTTGGGTTAATTGGAAGGGATGATGGTTCGACTTAGCCCACCATCTCCCTGGATTGCTTCGCTCTTGCTCGCAATCACCCTCACCACCTGCGGTTCTTCATCGGACGTGACGGGGGAGTTGGTGTTGAATGATGGTGCCGATTCGGTGGAGGGGTTGACGGTGACCGCCAAACTGACCGGCTCTTCCACCAAGGACAACGTTACCGCCTATATTCTCTCGGAGGATCCAACAGCCCCTGCTATCGATTCCACTTTGTGGATCAGTATTGATCCTGGTAATCCGATCATGGTGGAGACCGGTTTTAATCTCTCTCCGGCGGTAGGGAATCATATTATCTATGCCTGGTTGAAGGATTTGCAGGGGAACATCTCGGACGAGATAACCGCTTCGATTACGGTTCAATCCCCTCCCGGAGGAATCACCGGGGCGATTACCATTAATAGCGGGGCCACCTATACCAGCACCAGAGAGTTGAGTTTAGTGCTTTCAGGCTTAAGCGAAGGAACAATCACGGGGTATTTGGTATCGGAGGATAAGAATGCGCCGGGGGTGAATGCGGGGGGTTGGGTGAGTGCTTTCTCCCCCTCACCCGTCCTTCGGACACCCTCTCCCACAGGTGGAGAGGGCAAGAATCAGGTACCCTCTCCCTTGACGGGAGAGGGCGAGGGTGAGGGTGCCAAAACAAGCACCTCCGGTTTCTCCAAGACTACAATTACGTTAGACACAACCGCCCCCACAGGAACACTGTTGATTGATGGTGGGAATAAATTAACGCTGGAGTCTGATGCGGATGTCTCCGAGTCGGTCACCGCAACGGACAACAGCGGGATTATCGCTTATTTATTTTCCACAGACTCTACCCCTCCTGCTGTTTCTTCCAGCTCCTGGGTTGCCATTGGTTCAACCGGTTCACTCACCCAATCCCAAAACACCACGTTATCCTCTCCGATGAAAGGCAAAAAGACCTTGTATGTTCATCTCAAAGACAAGGCGAATAACATCCAAACCCTCTCGGATGAGATTGAGGTGTTGAGGATACTGACAACCGGCAACGAAACCGGTTTTGGGCAGTACACCTCAATTGCTGTTGATTCATCGGGAAACCCCTCCATCTCCCTTTACAGGGGTTCAAGTGGTGATCTGGGACTGAATTCTAATCCAAACTTTAGTCAAAACGGAAATAACGCCGCTTTTAGCTACACCGGTATTGATGGCATTGGGGATGTCGGTGCCGGGACCTCGATTGCCGTTGATTCAAATAACAAGCTCCATATCGCCTATCGGGACACCACCAACAGCACCCTGAAGTATGCCACCAACAAGAGCGGCTCCTGGGTCCCGGAAACCATCGAGGCGGGGGGGGTCTCTCCCTCCATCGCCGTGGATTCGAATGGAACCGTCCATATCTCTCATCAGGCCTCTAATAAAGTACGGTACGTCACCGGAACAGCGGGGAGTTGGAGTGGGCAGGAAGTACTTTCCACTGGAAATTTTGCCGCTGTAGGTGCTTCAAGCCTAGTAGTAGACACAAATAATAAGGTTTACGTTGTTGGATCTAATCTTCCATCAAATAATCTTTATTATACTACAAATAAGTTGGGTTCTTGGTCATCGGAAGAAAAAGTCAGTGATAATGCAGCGGGTGCTTCTGTAGCTGTCAATAAGACAGGAATCGTTTACATAAGTTTCAGCAAAAGCAATGCCCTTACTTTGGCAACCAATTCAGGAAGTGGCTGGAATATCACAACGATTGACTCAACAATGACGGTAGGTTTGGACGCTATTTCTACTGATTCAACCGGCCATATATATATTTGCTATTACGATGCCACCAACAAAGACCTAAAATACGCGACCAACCTGACCGGCAGTTGGGTCACGATGACCCTGGATTCAACTGGGGATATCGGCAACTACTGCGACATTGCGATTGATTTGAATGATAGGTTGCATATCTCTTATTACGATGCGACGAATGGTCGGGCGAAGTACGCGACGACTTCTGATTAAGTCAGACCCCTCCCTGACCCTCCCCTTGGTAAGGAGAGGGGACTTATTGGGGAATGCAGGAAAAATCACAGGAAAGACCGGCTGTAAGACAGGTCGTCAGGTAATTATTACAGCTCTCCACCGCCTCGGAACCGTTGTTCATGATCATCAACTCGTCCATCAAGCCCTCGTAAGGATGCTCTCCCGTAGAAACACGATACCCCACATCCAATGAT
>JACOUP010000011.1 GCA_016177765.1 Deltaproteobacteria bacterium
AGCGCATGACCGTCCGAGAGGTAGTGTTTAAGAAACGGGCGAGGGTCTCAATGGAAATCGAGAAATCCTCGGTAATCTGTTCTATGGTTCGGGCCTGAACCGCCATGATCACCTCTTTAAATTGGAAGCTAGCATGTTTACTACGTCATTGTCAATGTCATGACATAATTGGTGACATAAAACATGACAGAGGCAACCTGATTCACAAGGATTTCCTTCTTGCTAGGTTCGGGCTATGTCCAAGGTAACGTCCACACCCCGCCGTAGGCTTTCTTGCCAAAAACGCCTCGCGCTTTTCGACGAGATGACGAGAAGAATCGATCAGCTCCCGCCTATTAAACTGCTAGAAGCTGGGAAGGGTCGCGGCTGGACACGGGAGGATCTCTGCCCCGAACGCCTGGACCGGTATCCCGTCTCGCGGGCGCTGACATTTTCGTTTACCTATAATAAACACGATCATAAGAAATAGCCGTCTACGCCTACCGTTGGCTTGATCCCCAAACGTGGGCAAGTTAGCAGAGGACCGTTGATCGGCCTCCCACTATGGTGTAGTTTTCGTGCAAGAATCCTATGGCATCACCAGCAAGAGCAGAATTTCTATTGTCACTTGAGCGCGAGTTCGGCCGGTTGCACCGACTAGGGACAAGTACTTCCCTCTTTACTATCCGGGACAAGGCGCGGGTTTACGTTAGATATTCTAAAGTGCACAAGCGTGGCTCAACCTTTTTCGGGCTGAGGCAAGAAGATATAGCCCTTCTCGAAGGGTTCCCATCCTTCATTGCTTTTTTATGGGAAGGCCAAAGAGAACCCCTGCTTATCCCATACGAGCAGTTTGCTGCAGCATTCCGGTCCGTTGATCCTGCTAGTGACGGACAATACAAAGTACACATATACACGAACGAAGAGGGAACAGATCTCCACATCGTGCGGGCGGGAAGATTCGGCGTAGATTCCCATTTCGGTCTCCGGGAGCTCCGAACTGCTGTACTAGAAAGAGCCGAAGAACCACCGCCAATGGAGTTCTCTCACCATCAGATGCAAACGATCGTGGGGGCTATAGGCAGGCTGACCGGTCACGCTGTATACGTACCATTGAATGACAGGCCACTTATGGATTGGAGTATTGTGGACCGGTTCGCATTGGCTGACGACATCCCTTCGACTGGCCGACACGCACCCGCCGCTAGTCTAGCCCTGATAGACGTTCTCTGGATTCACCCCACACGGAATTTGTTAACAGCAGCCTTTGAAGTAGAACACTCCACACCAATCTATTCTGGGCTTCTTCGTTTGAACGATGTTCACATCGACTTTAAACTCCCTAGGGCAGGTATTGTTGCTGATGCAGAACGTGAAGATGCGTTCCTTCGACAAATCAACAGGCGGACATTTCGGGCTAGTGGCCTAAACGAGGTGTGCCTGTTTTACAAATATAGTGACATCTATCGCTGGTATCTGAGGCAACGTTCAGAAAGTCAGCCTTAGCTGCAATCACCTTCCTGTTCCTCCATAAAGAACGCCGCGTCATACGAGCCGACGGTTAGGATTCCTCTTTCGTCGACGTCGGCCCAGAAGAGACAATCGTCCTCATCCATCGCGGCGCGGATCTCCTTGGCTATTGCGTCTCGTTCGTCCTCTGTTTCGAACGGTCCTTGAGCGGATGGTTCTATCCCGTCGCCAACCTCTATGAGGTAGTACTTCCTTTCCATTTTCAGCCTCCTCTGCGGGATTTCTCTTCCTTTCCATTTTCAGCCTCCTCTGCGGGATTTCTCCTTCGGTTCCACGCCTATTTGAGGGTCATTGGCTAACATAGACTCCACGAGATCACGGGCGGACTCTTCAAACTCCTCGTTGGATTCCGGCAGGTAAAGCCACTTTTTTAGGATCGGGTGGGTGACCAGGTTCTTGTGGTCACGGCGTAGGGACTGATGGAATTTCTTCTCTGTCGGAACCAGCAGCCCATTCCAGGGCTCCCGCCCGCGCACAGCCAAAACCAGCACAAGGCGGCCA
>JACOUP010000012.1 GCA_016177765.1 Deltaproteobacteria bacterium
ATCACGGCCGAGGATGAATTGTAAGAGACCCAGGAAATACGGATAAAGCGGGGCTTGGTAGAAAACCCCTACTGTCCTGCCCAGCCAATCCCCGGCAGCGATCTTTTGAGCCCACTCATCGTAGGCACGGCCATCTCCCACTGGATAGTAAAAGATCGGATTGGCTTCAATTTGAAATAAGTATAGAAAGCGAACGCCGAGAGCGAGCAATACGATAGCCGCGCAAGCGAGGAAATCGATAGATTTTCTTGACGTCATGCGTCAGGGAGCGGCTATGAGAGGCGTTTGGAAGAGCATTCAAACGGACATCTCGCAAAGGATAGCCGCGGGAGAGACGCGCTTTTAGTAACGTCTAGCGCCCTCTAGCGCTGTCTATTGCCCTATCGCGGCCCTGGCGCCACTCCTCGTCATCGATCCGGTCCAGCAACACCTCCAGTGACCGGACCAGATCATTTTTTTCCTCTAAACCTTTTGCGGCCATCAATACCGCGCGTCTTAGAGAGGTTCGCACGACTCTGTTGGGGTCCCATTCGGGATATTCTCTATAACCGTCCCTCATGGCCCTGCCCAGGAGCGTCAAGGCGCCTTTGACTGTTTCAAGCCCTTGCTGATCCTCGCCAAGCCTCATCTGGGCGAGCCCCAATGCGAGCCAGGCAATCTCGTCATCTTTGTTCAGCCGGACCGCCCGGGTCAAAATTTGCCTGGCATCCCCATATCTTCCCTTCTTATAATAGGCGCGCGCGAGCAGAGTGAGACTATCTCGATAGGTGGGATCCTGGCGGACAACGGCCTCCAGCGATTCAATGGCGCGATCGATGTTGCCGCCGTGGCTCTTGGTCACCTCCGCTCTCCCTTCCGCATAGCGGCCGCCGGTCCCGAACCGAGGAATCGCGTGGGTGCAAGAAGAAAGAAGCAAAAAGCCAAGGGCTAAGAGCAGAGAGCGAAGAGCACTGCTGGAATTTCTCATAACCAAAGGAGTTGACAGGGCGTCAATGAAAAACGTTTATCACATTCGTCTCTCATCGGCAAAGCCTCCCCCTTTTGAGGATGGAGCCAAACTCCCCGACTTGGGTATTGATTTTCCTGAGAGCAACGCCTAGGCTGACAGCTAGGAGGAAAGGATTTATGAAAGTTGCA
>JACOUP010000013.1 GCA_016177765.1 Deltaproteobacteria bacterium
GCTCTTATCGCAACGGGATTCTAGAGCTAAGGATATGCAAGAAGAAGGGTTAGGACTTTATCTTTATTGCCTTTACGCTGGCGGGAACAGCCTGTCTGTACGGGGCACGGAGACAGGTATCCCTGACCTTGTCGGAATCGATGGGGACCATAAAGTTTTCACCTTATCCAAAGGTGACATTCATGCCGCGTTATCCTTAGTCCCTTTGCAAGAATTTGACGCGGGGCCGTTGGAGCAGAGGATGGGGGATCTTGAATGGGTTGCCCCCCGGGTTTTAATCCACGAGCGCATTATCGAAGAAATCATGGCAGCCTATCCCGTTATGCCCCTTCGATTCTGCACCATCTTTGCTGCCACAGACAGGATAGAAGAACTTCTCGAGATTCATCATGCGAAAATTACCCGTTTTCTCTCGGACATCACAGATAAGGAGGAGTGGGGGGTCAAGGGATATATAAAAGGTGGCCGACTTGGAGAGGCCTTAGAAACGCTTAGTCCCGCGCTACGAGCCAATGAGGTAAACCTGCGGGAAGCGTCCCTGCCTGTGCGGGGCACGCAGACAGGTCCTGGGCAGGCATATCTCTTGAGGAAAAAAATGGCCTTGGCCGTCAAGGATGGGCTTGACAGTGTGGTGGCCCAAATTACGGAGGAAGTGTTTCAGGGTTTACTTGTCCACGCAGTAAAAGGGATAAGGACCAAAACGTTGCAGGTAGAAGATGGCGAGGAAAGGAGAGAAATGGCCCTCAATGCAGCCCTTTTGGTCCCAAGGAGTGATGTAAAGAGCTTTCTGGGGTGCGTCAAAGAGACAGAAGAGAGATATCGCAGTCACGGGCTTAGCCTTAGTGTGACAGGGCCTTGGCCTCCTTACAACTTCTGTCCCGTTTTTGGCGATGAAATTGCCCAAGGGTAGCCCTTGTTGGAGGGTGTTGAAAAAGGGCCTTTCTCTTTAGTATGTTACGGCAGCGTTGACGGGATTTTTTGCCGGCAGAGTCCTAACTAACAGGTTCCAGGCTCCAATCGAGCATCCGAGCGGTAGCGGCTATGATCGTTTTGGCCTTTCCGGCTGGCGCGAGCGTGGCAAAGGGATAGATGCGTTGTGGCAGGAGATCAGGAGAAGGGTCTTGGCTCTGGAGATCGACTTTCACAAGCTGAAAATCTATCAGGATGGCTTGCCAGTATGCGGGGGGGAGTTAGAGATCGTCCGGGAGCTCGCGCGGCAGGGAAGCAAGAACCATATGCTTCTCATGGAATTAGCGGAGAGGGGCGCCGCGATAATGGGAACGGAGGATGCTCAACTCCTCGTGGAGGAATATCTCAGGTTGAGAGATGGCTTGGAGGGGGATAGTGACAAGGGGGATCGGGCAGGCTCGGCCGGGGATACCCTTGGCCGCCGGGATCTTTATATCGCTAAGAGGATTAGAGAGACACTGGGCGAGGGTGAGACCGGCCTTCTCTTCATCGGTCTCTTACACAGGGTGGATGAAGAGATCGATCAGGATATGGAGATAACCCACCTCTTTAGGGAAGGGGAAGAGGTAAGAGAGGATAAAAAATGACCACCACCCCGGAGAGGAAGGAGAGGGAAGATATTGACGTTATGTCGCTTAAGGTGGCCGAGGCGGAAAGTAGGGACGTGGGCAGGGGGCTTGCTCGGATTGACCCGGAAGACTTGGACCGATTGAGCGCCCGGGCGGGTGATATTGTGGAGATACAGGGTAAAAAGACGACCGTTGCCAAGGCTATGCCTGCTTTTAAAGAGGGGAGGGGCCAGGGGCTTATTCAGATTGACGGTTTAATCCGCGGCAACGCCGCGACCGGGCTCGGCGAGCGGGTCTCCATAAGAAAGGTTACGGCCCGCAAGGCCGCTAGAATCGTCCTGACACCAATAGGGGGGCGGAGCGCGCTCGGCCGGGAGCGGGACATGGCGTATGTGGAAAAACTCCTTGACGGCCTTCCTCTCGTGGCCGGCGATCGGATTCGGGCGGCCCTTTTTGGCGCGCGCTTTCAGGACTTTACCGTTGAGAGCGCTATGCCAAAGGGGGTTGTGATCATCCACCCTGAAACCATCATCCAAATTCAGGAGCAAAAAGGTGAGGGAGCGAGGGAAAGCCGGATCTCCTATGAGGACATCGGCGGCCTGGAAAAGACGGTGCAGAGAATTCGTGAGATGGTGGAACTCCCGATGAGATATCCCGAGGTGTTTGAAAGGCTCGGGGTTGAACCCCCTAAAGGAGTTTTACTTCATGGCCCTCCGGGGACAGGAAAAACCCTCTTGGCCCGGGCCGTGGCCCATGAGACCGAGGCTTACTTCACGCACATTACGGGCCCTGAGATTATGGGAAAGTTTTACGGAGAATCGGAGGCGCGGCTCAGAGCCGTCTTTGAAGACGCACAGAAGCACGCGCCCGGCATCATCTTCATTGACGAGATTGATGCCATTGCCCCGAAGCGGGAAGAGATGGGAGGGGAAAAGCAAGTCGAGCGCAGGGTGGTGGCTCAGCTCCTCTCCCTGATGGACGGCCTGGAGGGTCGCGGAAAAGTTATTGTCATCGGCGCCACCAATATCCCACAGATGCTCGACCCGGCTCTGCGCCGGCCAGGACGCTTTGACCGGGAGATCGAGATCGGCATCCCCGACCTAAGCGCGAGGCTACAGATTCTTGAGATTCATACCCGCGGCATGCCCCTCGAAGAGAATGTAAAGCTGGAAAGAATAGGGGAGATCACCCATGGATTTACCGGCGCCGACCTGGCGGCCCTTTGCCGTGAGGCCGCAATGACAGCGTTGAGGCGGATCATACCGCGCATCGAGTTTGACGAGGCTGAGGTTCCCTATGAGCTTCTCCTCAGCCTTAAGGTCAATATGGATGACTTTCTCTCAGCTTTAAAGGAGGTGGAACCCTCGGCCATCCGCGAGGTCTTCGTAGAGATCCCCAAGGTGAGATGGGATGATGTCGGGGGACTGGAAGAGATCAAGGCAAGGCTCAAAGAAGCGGTGGCCTGGCCTATAGAGTACGCGCCTCTCTTTTCCTACGCTCAACTCCGTCCCCCAAAGGGGATACTTCTCCACGGGGTGCCGGGAACCGGGAAGACCCTTTTGGCGCGAGCGCTTGCCACTGAGGTGGGAATTAACTTTATCTCCATCAAGGGTCCCCAGCTTCTTTCTAAGTACGTCGGTGAGTCAGAAAGAGGAGTCCGGGAGATCTTTAAGAAGGCGAAGCAGGCTTCCCCCTGTATCATCTTTCTGGATGAGATTGATGCCATTGCCCCCAGCAGGGGGGTCGGCGGGGCGGATTCTCACGTGACAGAGCGAGTTGTGAGCCAGATCCTCACGGAGATCGATGGCATCGAGGAGCTAAAAGGGGTGTGGATTTTGGCGGCCACCAATCGGCTTGACATGGTTGACCTTGCGCTTTTGCGTCCGGGTAGATTCGACCTGGTTTTGGAGCTCCCTCTGCCGGATGAGAAGGGCCGTCTGGAGATCCTGAAGATCCACACCCGCGGACGACCCATTGCTCCGGATGTCGACCTCGCTCGCCTGGCTGAGAGGATGGAAAACACGGCGGGGGCGGAGATTGAGGCCCTTTGCCGGAGCGCTGTGATGGTAGCGATTCGCCAGTTTGTCGAAGAAAAACAGGTCCTTGAAGGAGACTATTCGCGCTTCCGTGTAGCTCAGAGACATTTCGACCGGGCAAGGGAGGAGTTATTTCCTACCGGAAAAGGCTCGACCGCCGCCTGAACGAGCCTGCCTGAGGCAGTCAGGTCCGCTCATAGTCAGGTTGCGCAGCGACGCCCGAGCTGGAGAAATGATCGTGCCCGACAGACGGTCAACAGCATTGCAATGCTATCAAAGACTCTTTAACGCTTCTCCCGAAGCGCTAGTGGTGGTGGACCAGGAGCTGGTCATCGTATACTCAAACAAAAATTATGCCAAACTCTTCGCCCTAGAGGGCGATGGCGCAGGCCTGGCCATTGGGCAATTCCTTCCCTTGGCGCATATAGAAAACCTTGTGAATCGCGCTGGCAAAGAAAGAAAGTTTAAGGAAGCCGAGCTGAAGCTCAGACTCCCCCAAGGTGGGAGCGGTTTCTTTAAGACGACCGTTATTCCTTTTGGCTTGGACCTGTCTGCCAGAGCCCAGGCAGGTAACGAGCGGGATTTGCTGTTCCTGGTTAAGCTGGAGGATGTGAGTGAGAGGGTGCGCCTGGAAGAGGAGCTCCTTCAGGCTGAAAAGCTCTCTGCCATGGGGCACATGGCGACCAGCATCGCCCATGAGTTGGGTAACCCTCTGAGCATCATGATTACCTGCCTTGAATTCCTGCGCCATTCTCCGCCCGAGTCTAACAGGACACTTGAAGAGCAGATAGCGATGATGGAGGAGAATGCCGTGCGCATGCACGAGCTTTTGATCAGCCTAAGCGACATGAGCGGTCTGGGAAGATTCCAACCGGAGAAGGAAGACATTCGCAAAGCCATTATTTCGGTCCTTTCTTTTGTGAGGAAGATGGCCGAGAAGTCGGGCATCACAGTTAAGACCGACCTTGCGTCTGACTTGCCTCTCTGCTGTGTAGATATAAGGCAGATCAAGCAGGTTTTTCTCAATCTATTGAAAAATGCCATGGAGGCCATGCCCAAAGGCGGGACCATCACTGTTTGCAGCAAGTATTGTCCCGGCAACCTGCCGGAGGAGCCTGGCCTGGTTGTCGTTGAGTTTGCGGATGCTGGCATCGGCGTGCCGCCTGGGGACTTGGAAACGATATTTAGGCCTTTTTATTCCACCAAAAAAAAAGGCATGGGGCTGGGCCTCTCCCTGTGCCGGGGAATTGTTGAGAAGCACGGAGGCAAGATCCGTGCAACCAGCCAAGAGGGCAAAGGGTCCTGCTTTATTGTTGAGATTCCTGTTGATCACGGTTTATGAAGCAAAAAACCATCCTCGTTGTTGATGACGAGCCCGATTGCCATCGTCTGCTCCACCGGATTTTAGACGAGGAATATCAGGTCAAGGGAGCGTTCTCTGCCCGTGAAGGCTTGAACCAGTTGAGGACCTTTCGACCTGACCTGATTATTCTTGATTTGAAGATGGCCGAAATGGGGGGTATCGAGTTTCTCAGAGAATTAAAGAGAATGGACTCCCCGGTCCGCACCATAGTTATTAGCGCGTATGCTGATATAGCGTCGGTGGTTCAGGCCATGAAGCTAGGGGCAGAGGACTTTATTACAAAGCCCTTCCGTGATGAAAAGTTGAGAGAGGATATTCGTCTCTTTTTTTCTCTATCCGAAAAGCCTCAAGGTAAGGTTTTTAGGGAAAGGATCGTAGGGGAGAGTCCCCAGATCCGAGAAGTCTGGAAGTTGATTGAAAAGTTTGCCCCCTCGGACATCAGCATCCTTTTAGCGGGGGAGAGCGGTACGGGAAAGGAGATCTTCGCCCGGTCCATTCACGAGATGAGCAAAAGAAGCGCAGGGCCTTTCATCCCGGTTGACTGTGCTACGCTTCCGGAGTCTCTGGTAGAGAGTGAGCTTTTCGGCCATGAGAAGGGAGCTTTTACCGGGGCCGACGCAAGAAAGCCAGGCTGGTTTGAGACCGCCCATAGAGGAACCTTATTCCTGGATGAGTTGGGAAACCTCTCCTCACCTATTCAGGCCAAGCTTCTCAGGGCCTTGCAGGAATCCACCATTTCTCCGATCGGCTCAAGGATTCATAAATCAGTGGACGTGAGGGTGGTCTCGGCAACCAATATCGATCTCGAACGGGCAGTCTCTGAGGGCGGCTTTCGCGGCGATCTCTACTACCGCTTGGGCGCCGTGTCAATTTTTATTCCGCCCCTGCGTGAAAGAGAAGGGGATGTCGCTCTCTTGGCCCGACACTTTGTGAGGCTCTATAGCGCGAAATATGGAAATGAGATAGCTGGAATTAACGATCTTGCAATGGCGCTTTTATGCGCCTATTCCTGGCCCGGCAATGTAAGAGAGCTGGAGAACGTCATCAAATCGGCCGTCCTCCTCGCCGAGGAGCAAATTACAACTGACGATCTCCCTCCCTATTTTCGCAGGGTGGCTGTGAGTGCGGGAGCAGGAGCCGAAGCGGGGCAAGGTGAATTTAGCTTTATAGCGAGGATGGATTTAAGTTCGGGAGGAAGAATCGATTTAAAAAAGATCCGCGAACAGGCTGCGGCGGAAGCAGAGAGGAGCATCCTGAAGGATCTGTTAAAAAATTCCTCTCTCAAAAAGTCCGATCTGGCAAAACAGCTCGGTGTGGACAGAAAGACCCTCAGGGCCAAGATGCGTAGACTCGGGATCTCACTTAAACGAGGGGGAGATTAGGTGGTTACAGGCAAGCCAAGGATTCTCGTGGTCGATGACCATTCTGATAGTCGTCTCATTGTGGTGTTGGCGATGGAGACGTGGGGGTACGAGGTGGTAGAGGCCCGTGATGGCAAGGAGGCGATGGCCCAGCTTGAGGGCGGTAATTTCGACCTTGTGGTTTTAGATCTTGCTATGCCGTTTATGAGCGGTGTGGATGTGGGACGGTCAATGAGGACTGATCCACGAACGAAAGACATTCCGATCCTGGCGGTCACGGCCCTTGATAGCAGCGTCAGCCGCAAAAGGTGTTTCGAGGCTGGGTTTAACGACTTCTTAGCTAAGCCTTTTCCAATGGCCGAGCTTAAGGCCAAAGTCGAGACCCTTCTCGGTCGAGCAGTTCGCCAATAATGGGGCATCGAGACCCCATTGGGTAATCTCCCTCCCAACTTTTCCCTTCCATCTATTCCCTTAGGTCCTGATTATTCCCTGTCATTTTTCTCCAGTTCGGGTTGGTATATTTCTTGCTGCGACCAACTAGCGAGAGGGGTATAGAGAGTTGAGACAGGTCCAAACGACGTCAAAGGTCTGCGGTCTCCTTAAGGAGCATTTAACCCGAGGGGCCGAGAAAAACATGCCGGCGACAAAACGCAATGGCCGAAAGAGACTTACTGGGCAAGGGAAAGACTTGCGCTTAAAGTACGAGCAGGCTCAGGAGGCGAATCCGGCCGAGACGGACTTTCTCAACATCCTTACGCACGAGTTGCGCATCCCCATCCATGTGATTGTCGGTTGTGGCGACCTCCTGCTGGACGGCGCCTGGGGAATGCTGCCGGAGGAGCAGAGGGCGATTGTGGTAAAGATGAGGCAAAACGCCTGCTATCTTTTCGACCTCATTAGCGACCTGATGGAGCTCAATCGCCTCGATGGAGGAAGGGGTGTGAGCCGACGTGAGGAG
>JACOUP010000014.1 GCA_016177765.1 Deltaproteobacteria bacterium
TCACCTGCTGGGTATGCAGAATTTTCTGCAACACTTCTCTAAAAACCGCAGGAGAAGTGGGCTTAGGCAAATATTCCACCATGCCAGCCCTGAGGGCTGCAGCTCTATATTGTTGCTCGCTCCACGCCGAGTGGGCGATGACCGGTATGTGTGCTGTTTTCGGATCCTGCTTGAGCTTGACTGTCGCCTCTATTCCGTTAATTCCTGGAAGACCTAAATCCATAATGATTGAATCTGGCTCTTCAGCCCCGGCTTTTTCTATAGCTTCTTGACCGTTGGCGGCCTCGATAACCTCGTAACCCATACTACGCAGCATAAATGCGAGGATTTCCCTTGAATCCCTATGGTCTTCAACAACCAAAATCCTTGTCGGCATATGGACTCCCCCTGGGGAGGATCACGCGGAAAGTGCTCCCCCTACCTGTTTCGCTTTCAACCTCTATCCTCCCCCCTAAGAGGCGGACTAATTTCTTGCTCAGGGCCAACCCCAACCCCATTCCCTGGTAGGAACGAGTATCGCTGGCGTCGACCTGCCGGAATGCGTCGAAAATGAACTCGCGCGCCTCACGGCTGATTCCGATCCCGGTATCAGCTACCCAGACCTCTACGGCATCCTCACGTGAACGAGCCCCGAGCACGATTTTCCCCTCCCGTGTGAACTTTATCGCGTTGTCGAGAAGGTTATCCAATATCTTCTTCAAATGCTTCTCATCGGTTTCGATTTGGGGAACTAGAGGAGAAATTTCCTTGAGTAACACAACGGAGCGATCTTTAATTGCACCGCTCCATTGTCGTGCCAGCTCCTCGAGAAGAGCCCCCAGGTCCGCAGGCCCTCTTCGGATCTCCATACTGCCTGCTGACAACCATGTAAGATCCAAAAGATTATTAACTAATCTCACCAGATGACCACTGGCTTCCATTGCCTTGGTTAAACCGTAGCGCACCTCATCGCTGAGGTCTCCCCTGACCCCATCGGTCAAAAGGGAGAGGTGACCGCAGATGACAGTTAACGGAGTGCGAAGCTCGTGGGACATAATGGCCAAGAACTGCGACTTGAGAAGATCGTATTTTTTTTGCGCTGAGTGGTCGTGGTGGTCCGCGGTTTCTGCGTTTTGAGCTGTGTCCCTCATGGTCGTAATTCTTCTGGTCAGGATCAGGTGATGTCGTAGGCCTTCCAGCGAGACTCTCAGAAAGGACGGGTCCCTCATCGGGGCTAGACGGCTGTGGTGACAAATCGAGCTTCTCAACCGGCCTGCGTGTATGCGTGTCTGTTTGTGCAATCTTGGCCTCATGAAAGTGATCCCAGAACTTTTAGGGACCGATGATCGCCCTCTCACCATTTTCCATGGCCAGGAGGTGGTTTGGAACCAAGATTTGATTGAGCGCAAGCTTCTTGCGGACGTCCATAACCTTTTTGGCGTAATCTCCGTTCTGAGGGACGATCCCTTGGTTGTAATGATTAAGAAAGAAGGCGATGCCATCGCCCTTGTTTGTGTTTTTCCGGCTAAACTCACGCCAAAAGTTTAGCATCTCCACGCCGATTCTAAGGTTTGTCTCAACAGTAAGAAGATCCCTCTTGTCTTTCACGTGGTGTCTCCCGACGTAGTGCCAGTTGATACCCATGAGGCCGTAATCGCCAGTAGGAGAGATGGCTTGAGGGTTGAAGCTCGATTCCTGGTATATGACGGAAACTATATCCAGAGGATCCAGTTCGAATAAGGAAGCGTATTTGGCTATAAGAGCGGCGTACCTATACGCCAGTTCACCATCCATCTCCTTGATCTTAAGGCTATCTATGGCCTTCTTGGTTTCTAAGACCTTCAGATCAAAATCCGCTATCCTCAGATACTCGGACCGTTCGTAATGCTTGAGAATACCTCCCAGGGAGTAAAGGTAGAAAAGGGCAGCCAAGAGGAGCAGCGACAGAATACCCAGGAGTAGGGTGCAATGGGACTTTAGCTCCATGAGATAAGGTCGCTTTCTCAGGCTTTATCTCTTGGTCATACGATCCCTATTTCATCCACTAGGAAGACGCATCTCTCCCAGTGCCGTGCGCACGTAGCACCTTTCTTGAAGAGCCTCAAAGACCCTGATGAGATGGGGAACGTTATAGCCGAGGTCGCTTAGGGCGCCGGCAATATCTTCGGCATCGATGATCGCGAATCGGGTGCTTTCAGGTAAGAAGAGGAAGACATCCACATCGGTCTCTTTTAGATTCATCATGCCCCCTAACCTCCTGTCTCACGGTGAAGACAGCTATCTCTTGCGCTTGCCGCTTTTCGCCCTGACAAAGAAGTAGAAATCATTTAGCCTCTCGATCTTGCCCTGCCGACAAAGAGAGCTGACCGGCCCGACAAGGGTCCTCCAGTTAACCCCCAAAAAATTCCCTAGTTCGCGGAGCTTCATGCCCTCAGGATGTTTTTTAAGGACAGCAAGAAGTTCAGCCTTAAGTGCCTCCTTGTCTTTTGTCACCCACCCTCGCCGTCCTTCTTCCGAAGCCGGATTTCCAGGATACCGTTGCGGCAGGTTGCTCTCAGGGTATCGGCGTCGACTTCGGAGCTCAGTCCAATTTCCTTTCTATAGTTCATGCCGGCTTTTGATTTCGTCGATAGGGAAAGGACTTTGCCCTGAATTTTTAGCTTCAAGTCATTGAGGCCCACACCGGGCACCTCAGCCACAACCACGATTTCTTTAGGCTCATCGAAAACGTCAACTGCCGGCTCCACCACATCGGGGGGTTTGGTTGCCTCTGGCGGCGGCCGCACCCCTGTCCCGATGTGGTATTCCCTTTCTCCGAGGATGCCACGGGTTCTCACGTGCCCTCTTACGCTCACCCCCTGTCTCCACTTCTCATCCGTTAGGGTTTCTTTTCCGCCGGCCTGCTTGAGCTTTTCCCTCAGCTCCTCAAGTTTTCCCTTTAACTCATCCGGTGAGGAGAGTAACTTTCCGAGGTCTATCTTTAGGCCGAGAATATCGAGCGCTCCGCCGATCACCTGAGAGAGATCAAACTGTTTTTTATCTTTCTTCATAATGACTCTTTCTTGCTCGTGCTTGCTTACGCTTTTTGGACACCTGGAGAGCTTCTAACTGCTCAACCCTTTGTTTCAGAGCCTCAAGCTCCTCTCCCTTTCCATTCTCTCTCGCCCTGGAAGAGAGAAAGGGATCCAGTTGCCACCAGTCAATTCCCATCTCCTTGGCCTTATCCACGGAAGCAATGACCAGGCGGAGCTGGAGAGTGAGAAGCTCGATGTCTAACAGCTTGATCCTGACATCCCCCGCGATGACCACCCCTTTGTCCAGTACCCTTTCCAGGATATCGGCAAGGTTGGTGGCCTGCGTCGCATGGACAATCTGCCCTGTCTGCATCCTTAGTCCTTTCGACTTTAATCGCTCAGCTTCACCCTCACCCTACCCTCTCCCTCGAAGGGAGAGGATTAAAGGTGAGGGTCTAAAAAATTTCAAATATCTTTGGCTAGACGTTAATCGATCAGCCTCCCCAAAGGGCCCAGATCGAGGTTGAGATCGTCGATACCAAAGTGCTCTTTTAGCTCCGCCATCCTCTTCTCCAGCTTCATGAGCGTAGCCCCCAATCTCTCTATCTCGTCTGGACTCAGGGAGCGGCCTTCCATCCTGCGAATGGCCTGCCTCTCCATAAGTTGCCTGAGCAGTTCAAGAAGGGACAGAACCAACTTGGCCAGGCCCTGCTCTACTTTCTCAGGGTCCAGGTTCAACCGACCTGCCTGCCTGCCATTGGCAGGCGCAGACAGGGACGGCCATGGGCTTCTGCCTTCTCTGAGGCAACGGGCAAAATCCTCCATCTCGCTCGCCTGGAGATCAGGCTCCATAAACTTTTTCTTCTAGCCCTCACCCTCGCCCTCTCCCTCAGGGAGAGGGTAGGGGTGAGGGAAAAGGCCTTGTCCGACCTGACTGTGCCCGGCCATGGGAGACAGGTGTTTCTTCAGCGTCTCTACGGACGCAATGAGCAGGTTTAAGCCCACATATAGAAGGGGAATGTCAGCTACAGAGATCGTGATACCTCCGGTCAGCACCGCCCCTTTGTTAAGCACCCTGTCTAGGACCTCCACCAAGGAGACCTGCCTGCCGGACAGCCACTCGTGCCGGCTCAGGGAGGTCTCAGCACCCATGATTTCATCTTGCATAAAACGGGACTCAGGCAGCCTCATCTCTCTCCTTTTTGTACTGCTCAATCTCTTCTAGCCTTTTGACCAGCTCCTCTTCCCTTTTTTCGAACTCCGCTTCGGTAATCCGCCGGCTCTCAAGCTGCTCGTAAAGCTCCTTAAGCTCGTTCCTCACCTCATCCTCATTCATAAGTTCCCTTTCAGCCTGCTCAAGGATGTTTTCA
>JACOUP010000015.1 GCA_016177765.1 Deltaproteobacteria bacterium
ATACCATAAAGCTCTCTAAAAAGCAAGATGCTTTTGTGCTGGCTTTTGGACATTTTTGAGAAAATCAGCTACCGGAGGTAGTCGTAACCCAGGTTTTAACCTGGGCTCAATAAGCCGAGGCGAAACCTTGGCTACGACCTTGTCATTGCGAGCACCCAGAGGGTGCGAAGCAATCTCATGGCCTAAGCATTGTAAAATTGTAGCAACTGTGTTTCATGTTGAGTTACGAGAGAGCCACAGGGAGCGATGGTGCATCATGGCGTTGAGGATGATCAAAAGTTTATGCATGCAAGCGGTGATAGCTACTTTAAAAGGTTTGCCTGCAAGGAGAAGTCTTTGGTAAAAGCTCCTGATGATGGGGTTGAAGCGTGTGGCGGCCATGGTGGCCATAAATAAAGCCGTGCGCACTTTTGCCCTCCCACCCCAGATGCGTCTTTTGCCTTTGAATTTTCCGCTGTCGCAGTTGAAGGGGGCAAGGCCCACCAGGGAAGATATCTTCTTATGGCTTAAGGTGCCAAGCTCAGGCAGCTCGGCCAAAAGGGTTAGGGAGAGGATGGGGCCTACCCCTGGCACACTCCTCATGATGGCCTCTTTCTCCCTCCAGATGGGACTTGCTTTGATGCGACTTTCGAGGTCTTTCTCCACCTCCTCTATGCGCTTCTTAAGCCAGCTTATATGCTTCATAATGTCTTTTCTCACCCGCTTCTCAAGACATGTTCCCAGCCGGTTTTTCTCGGAGATGAGCATCTCTACTAACTGGCTTCTCCTGGTAAGCAGGGCTTGGAGCTCCTGGCTCTGTTCATCCTTGAGGGGGCGAACCTCGGGCCTCATGACCTCACCAAAGCTGGCCAGCACAAAAGCGTCAATCTTGTCGGTCTTGGCCAGCCTGCCTGAGGCCTTGGCAAAATCCCTCACATGGCGAGGATTTACCCTCGCCACGGGAAGATTAGCCACACCCATGGCCCCTACCACCAGCATCTCATACCCACCGCTGGCCTCCAAAACCACCACCTCAGGGCTCATGGCCTTCAACCTCTCCACCAGATGTGCTATGCCTGCTTGGTCGTTGGAAACCCTCCAACTCTTCCCCTCTAAAGCCACTGCCACATCCAAAAAAGCCTTGGAAACATCTATGCCTACAAAATATCCCTTTTCCCTCATGGACCTCACCCCTTCTCTGTTCTCCTCCCACTACCCGGCCTTGCATAATGGGGGCTTTTGTGGCCCAAGTAACTGTCCGGGTTACTGGAAGGTGGTGGAGGTGGCGACCCGCGCTACAATACGGGCTCTCAGCGGCCCAAGGGGCAGCCGGTCTGCCTCCTCCCTCATCCATAGTGCCTTTCCCTTTTTCTACTTCTATTCTCTATTTTACTACTTCCTTAACATACAAGGGGCAGGTTTAAAACCTGCCCCTACCGGAGGCAGTCATAGCCCAGGTTTCGACCTGGGCTCAATAAGCCAAGGCTAAG
>JACOUP010000016.1 GCA_016177765.1 Deltaproteobacteria bacterium
CGCAATTTGGATCGGGGTTGACGGAGGAGCGGATGAGATACGACCTGAAGCTGAACTGCATAAATTGTGGCCACACTGTCGCCTTAGATGAGAATGTCTATGTGGATTATGAGGGTCCGGTCAAGTGCAATGCCTGCGCTGCAATCCTCAGCGTGAGGTTGCAAGATGGCAAGCTGCAGCTCATGGAATTTGTCAGGAGCTCGCGGGCCGAGGCTGAGGACCCTTCGCCGCGCCAGTGAGGGGAGCTACCATTGAACCTTTTCTCGCACGCGCAAAGTCCAAACGGGCTCCAACTCGGTGAAACGTTTGTCTCTCCCCACGAAGGGAGATTTGTTTATTGTATGACGGGATGCGGAGGAGGGGATTACCCTTTTACCGGGCTTGAGGGTGCAAGGCTGGAAACGATCTCTTATAGGGAGATCGCTGCGGTTGTGAGCCCGCTCAGGGCTAGCAGCTTCCGTCCTTTGGAAAAAGAGGCATTAACGGAATCTATTCTTAAGCACCAAGAGGTGAACTGTCGCATCTTCGAGACGCGCACCGTAGCGCCGGTGAGATTCGGAACCATTGCCGATGGTCCGGCCGAGGTTAAAGAGCTACTGCAAAGGATCTACCTCCAGGTCAAAGCGGAGTTGAAGAGGTTAGAGAGGAAAGTCGAACTGGCCGTTCGCGCCTCGTGGGATCTTCACGCCGTTCTTCTAGGGGCGAAAAATGAGATCCTGATAGAGGACTCCGGAGCTGTAGATCTCCAACAGAGGATCGCCATTGGAAGGCGGGTCTTTGAGGCCGTAGATAAAAGAAAGAAGACCATCGTAAACACGATCCACAATCGTCTCTACCCTGTGGCAGTGGATTTCACTGTAGGAAGGCCCGACGGGGAAGAGATGATTTTTGACCGCAGTTATCTGGTCGAGAGAGAAAAAGAAGCCCTTTTTGATGAGGCCGTGAACCATTTAGCCAACGAGTACGAGGGGAGGGTCGGCTTCAAGTACATGGGTTCCCTGCCGCCCTACAGCTTCACCCGTCTGGAGATTGCGCAGGGGAACTTTGATGTCGTGGACGAGGCCAGGAAGACTCTGGGTTTGCCGGAGAAGACTTCCTTTGAGGAGGTAAAGACTTGCTACAGAAGGCTCAGCCTGGCCCATCACCCGGACAGAAATCCCGATGATCCAGCCGCAGAGGAGCGTTTCAGAAACGTTGCTCAGGCCTATGAGATCCTGGAGGCTTATTGTGAAAATAATAGCTGGCTCGAGGAAGGCCGGATCTACTCATTCACCAAAGAGGATGTGGAAAGCGCTGTGATTGTGAAAAGTGGGAGCGGATAAGTAATGACACGGATGGGAACTCAAGACGCGGTGCTGGATGAGGAAGAGAAGAGGTCGCAAGGGAAGTTTCTCTACGCGGTTATTCTCTCGGATAGAGAGCGGGAGTTTGGCCCGGTTGGCCTGGAAGGTGGCAGGGTTTACTCGATTCCTTACCAGGACATCGCTGCAGTCGTTAGCGACTACCCGGTCACAGAAATCAAGTTCCTCAGAAAAAATCTCTCCCCGTATCATCTGACGATCAGAAGGGTCTCCGAGGAGTGCACCGCTATTCCGGCAAAATTCGGTCAAGTGGCTGACGATGCCGATAAGGTCAGGAAGGTGCTTAAGGCCAACTATGATGAGCTGAAAGGGGAACTCGTCAGGTTGAAGGACAAGGTGGAGATGGGGCTGAAGGTCTGTTGGGCCGTGGAGAACGTCTTCGAATACATAATAGCTAAAAGTCGCGAGGTGAGGCATCTGCGCGACAGGGTTCTTAGAAGCTCCACCCCGCTCACGCGCCAGCAGCGGATCGATGTCGGCGCCCTCGTCTACGACGCGCTGACCGAGGCGAGGGGGGAGATCACGGAAAAGGTGATCACTTGCGTGCAAGATTCCGTGGAGGAGGTAGAGATCAACGAGATCACCGAACAGAAGATGGTAATGCACGGTGTCTTTTTGGTTCGCAAGGATCGCCGGAATGATTTTGACGCTGCGGCCCAAAAGGTAGCAGATCTCCTGGGCGAGGATTACGCCATTAAGGTGGATGGCCCCTGGGTTCCCTTTAGCTTCATAAGGCACATCGAGCTTTTTGAGGTGCTTAACGAGGAAGGTGGGACAGAGGCGGCTTAACAGATGAAAGGCGCCATTCAATATATTCCCGCGTATCTCCCGAAGGGGAGGTATCTCTACGGGATCATACGGGCGGAAGGTAAGCCGGACCTTCCATCGATCGGCCTCAGAAGGGCCAAGGTTTACACCGTCAACTTTAAGAACATCGCGGCTGTGGTGAGTGATCACCCCCTGATCAAGATAAGACCGGTAAGAGAGGACCTCACCTCGCACCACGAGGTAATTAAGGAGGTGATCAAAAACTTCACTATCATTCCCATGGCCTTCGGCCACATCGTCCGCAGCGCCGGGGAACTCCGCCGCGTCCTTGAAGTTAACTACCCTCGCATTGATCAGGAGTTAGAGCGCCTCTGCAACAAAGTAGAGATGAGCTTAAGGATCCTCTGGGACGTGGATAATATCTTTGAATACTTCCTCAACAGGGATCGGGAGCTGCGCGATTTCCGCGATACGATCTTCGGGCGCTCCCGCCAGCCCACCCAGGGCGAAAAGATTGAGCTCGGACGCCTGTTTGAAAGCAAGCTCAACCAGGAAAGGCAAAAACATGCCGAGAGGGTGCTGAAGGTCCTCAGCGGTTACACGGTGGATGCCAAGATCAATCCGCCGACCCACGAGAAGATGGTCATGAATGGGGTTTTTCTCGTTGAGAAAGGGAAGGAAGGGCTTTTTGAGGGGGCGGTTCATCGGGTGGCGGCCCTTTTTGATGGCAACTTCACCTTTGATTACAGCGGGCCGTGGGCGCCGCACAACTTCATCGAGCTTGAGCTAGCCGAGCTGGGGTCGCTTACACATTACAAAATGAAGATTGCAAATTGCAAAAATCAAAATGGGGTGCATTCATAAATTGACCTTTACCTCTCTGTTTTGCGTTTTTCAGTTTGCACTTTGCATTTTGCATTGGAACGGAGTTCGTTATGGCATTTCTAATCGACAGTTTTCTTCTGTTTATTGCTGAAAACATCCTTGAGCAGGCTGAAAGGGAACTTATGAATGAGGATGAGGTGAGGAACGAGCTTAAGGAGCTTTACGAGCAGCTTGAGAGCCGGCGGATTACCGAAGCGGAGTTCGAAAAAAGGGAAGAGGAGCTGGTCAA
>JACOUP010000017.1 GCA_016177765.1 Deltaproteobacteria bacterium
CGTGCTGATGGTTCTGGATTTTCTTGGAGTGCGCATTTGTTAACCTTGTGAAGTGCCGCATCCCCATCCGAATCTGCAAATTCATCCTCTCTGCATAGCTCGTTCCCCGGTGGCCACTCAAAACCGGCCAGTCATGGCCACCTGAAAACCGGCCACCTTGACAGCTCCCTTGTGGGCTGAGTCGAAAGGTATTCTTAAGCGCGGCAGGACGTTACCCTCCCTTCTTTATTAACAAGGAGGGAGAGATGGGAAACGTCTTGAAACCACACAGACAAGCGGATGTTCTGGCGCTCGTCCGAGCGAAGTATTCATTCCGAGAGATCCAGGAACGACTGGGGATTCGTCGGGAGACGATTTCGAAGTATGCGTCCTTGGCGGGGCTTTGGCCGCCGGATTCAAAACCGGCCACTCCAGAAGGGGTGGCCACCGGCTTTTTGACCCCGCTTCCGGCACAACCCGCCGTTGTTGTCAAAGAAGTCTCCATTCCCAAAAAAGCCCGTTCTCACTGTGAACCCCATCACGACTGGATTGTGGGGGAGGTGAAAAAGGGCCGGAACGCGATGGCGATCTACCAGGACCTGGTAGACCGGTTTGGTTTTACACACCGCTACAACTCCGTGAAGCGTTATGTGAGGGGGCTGAAGAAAACCGAGCCCGAACAGTACGACCGACTGGAGTTTCTGCCGGGAGAAGAATCCCAGGTGGATTACGGCCAAGGGGCCCTCACCCGTCATCCCAAAACGGGAAAGAGGAAAAAGCCGCGTCTCTTTGTCATGACTCTCAAATACTCCCGTCGCTCCTTCCGAAAAACGGTCTGGACCTCCAGTAAGGAGATCTGGGCCAAACTCCATGAAGAAGCCTTCCGCTATTTTGGCGGCTGTCCCCAATACGTTGTCCTGGACAATCTGAAAGAAGGAGTCCTGAAGTCCGACATTTACGAGCCGCAGTTGAATCCGGTCTTTGCCGCGATGCTCACTCATTACGGTGTCGTCGCTGATCCCGCCCGTGTGGGAGATCCTGACCGGAAAGGAACGGTTGAGAACGCCATCCAACATACCCAGAACACAGCACTCAAAGGCCGCGAGTTCGAATCGATCGAGGAACAAAATCAATGGCTCATGCACTGGGAAGAGAAGTGGGCCTCCCTGCGCGTGCACGGGAGGATGAAGCGGCAGGTGCAAGAGATGTTTGTCGAGGAGAAGCCTTTTCTCAAACCGTTGCCTCTTCAGTCGTTCCGATACTTCTCACAACAAACCCGAATGGTCTGGGACGATGGGTGTATCGAAGTGAAAGGCTCTTACTACTCGGCCCTGCCGGCCCCTCTCTACAGTGAGGTCATGGTGCGGATCTACGATCTTGAGATCGAAATCTTCGACAAAAAAACTCTTACGCTCTTGAGGAGACATATCAGAAGTTCAAGACCCGGAAGTGTGAAGATGGAGGAGCAAGACCGGATCTTCAATCCCTCCCGGATGACCCAGTCCTTTGTGGATCAGGCAGAGAAAATCGGTCCAAAGACAAAAGAGCTCTGCCTTGTTCTCTTCGAAGAACAAGGCCGTTTAGGACAAAGGCGGATGCGCGGCATCGTGTCCTTGGCCCGCCGCCATGCCGCTTCTTTGATTGAGAAGGCATCCGCAATGGCTCTCGAGCGTCATGTCCGATCGAGCAGGACCGTACGGGAGCTCGTCGAACGACTGGAAGAAAAAGAAAAGAAAGAAAACCCCGTCCCTCTTCCCGTCCTGACTCAATCGCATGAGCTGATCCGCTCTCCCGAGGATTACGCCCTTTTCTGGGAAAGGCATGCCCTTTCAGGAAAAACGACTTCTTTAAATCCACCAGGAGAAGAGATCTCCCCTGTGTCCAGGGGAGAGCCTCTCCTCAAAAACACAAAGGAGGAACACCATGCCGATGTCGATGACTGAGATCGAAAGATCGCTCAAAATACTGCGTCTGCCGGGAATCCGGGGGACCCTCGAGACACGAGCTCTGCAGGCCACCCAGGGAGATCTCTCCTTCCTGGACGCCTTCTCAATGCTTTTGCAAGATGAGCTCGATCGCAGGAAATCAAAACTGATCGAGAGACGTTTTCAACAATCAGGATTAAAAGAGAGGAAAACACTCACGGAATTTGATTGGGGTTTTAATCCCAAGATCTCCAAGAGGACCTGCTTCGAACTCGTCAC
>JACOUP010000018.1 GCA_016177765.1 Deltaproteobacteria bacterium
CTAATCCTGTTTGCTACCCACGCTTTCGCGCCTCAGTGTCAGTATTGGTCCAGGAAGCCGCCTTCGCCACCGGTGTTCCTCCTGATATCTACGCATTTCACCGCTACACCAGGAATTCCACTTCCCTCTCCCATACTCAAGTTCGGCAGTATCATAGGCAATTCCCCAGTTGAGCCGGGGGCTTTCACCCGTGACTTGCCAAACCACCTACGCGCCCTTTACACCCAATAATTCCGAGCAACGCTTGCATCCTACGTATTACCGCGGCTGCTGGCACGTAGTTAGCCGATGCTTCCTTAGGGGGTACCGTCAATCCGAATGGGTATTAGCCATCCGGAGTTTCTTCCCCCCCGACAGAGGTTTACGATCCGAAAACCTTCTTCCCTCACGCGGCGTCGCTGCGTCAGGCTTTCGCCCATTGCGCAAAATTCCCCACTGCTGCCTCCCGTAGGAGTCTGGCCCGTGTTTCAGTGCCAGTGTGGCTGATCGTCCTCTCAGACCAGCTACCCGTCTTAGCCTTGGTAAGCCATTACCTCACCAACAAGCTGATGGGACGCGGGCTCATCCTCGAGTGACAGATACCGAAGTACCCGCCTTTAACCTCAGGACTTTCGTCCCGTGGTCTTATCCGGTATTAGCCCGCCTTTCGGCGGGTTATTCCAGTCTCAAGGGTAGATTACCCACGCGTTACTCACCCGTGCGCCGCTTTACTAACAGGGTTGCCCCCGCTTTCTCGCTCGACTTGCATGTGTTAGGCGCGCCGCTAGCGTTCGCTCTGAGCCATGATCAAACTCTCCAATTAAATCTACAAATTGGATTTGAAAGGGTTTCTTTCTTGATAGGTTTGACTGTGCTTGCTATTTAGTTTTCAAAGAGCAGAAGTCTTGCGGATTTATGGCAGATTCATCTATTATAATCTTACCATACTGCCTCTCGAACCGTCAAGCTTTTTCGAGAGCTCGCTTTTACCGCAGCGAGATTCAGCATTATATCTATCTACGCGAACATGTCAAGAAAAACTTTTGCTATTTTTTCTTTTTGGTGTCTTTTCTTCTTTCGCCCCTGTGCCGCTTAAAGCAAACACCAGAGCTTTGATCACCAAAAAGAAATGCCGGCCCTTCACCCAACGATGTTGCCCCCTGAAACCCTACAGCCCCCGGAAGGCCCAGCAAGATTTACTATCTTATACTAATCTAAAAATATGTCAACAGGAAATATCGGATAGAGCAAACTTTTTTTCAGGGTCGTACTTTGGATAGTCGCGTCAACGGTATTGTGCGCGAAAAAGCCTTTAAAAATAGGGGTAACGTGCTCTGGGGCTCTCCGGCACAACAAGTTTTAAGCGAAGACGATCCTCTTGAAAAACCTCTTACCCACCTGCAGGAGAAAGCCCTTGTTGGTGCTCACTTCCTCGCGCGGGTTCAGCACGCGCTTGCCGTCCACCTTTACTCCGCCCTGCTCTATGAGCCTCATCGCTTCAGATGACGATTTGGCGAGCGCCGCCTTTACCATGATCTTTGCGAGCCACATCCGCTCGCCGTCGGGCTCTATCCGCGCCTCTTCTATCTCTTCGGGGGTCTCCCGCTTCGTAAAGAGGTTCCTGAAGTCATCTCTGGCCTTGGTAGCGGCCTCAGCACCCGCGAAGCGCTCGGTGAGCTCGAATGCAAGCGCCTCCTTTGCCTCCTTGGGATGGACCTTCCCGGCCTTTATCTCCTCCACCCTCTCGTTCGCGGCTCCCGATAACAGCTCGTAGTACCGCGCCATCAGAGCGTCGGAGATCGACATCACCTTGCCGAAGATCTCGGAGGGCGGCTCGGTTATGCCTATGTAGTTCCCGTACGACTTGCTCATCTTCTGCACGCCGTCGGTGCCCTCCAGAAGCGGCATGGTGACGACTATCTGCGGCTCCTGCCCCATCTCTTTCTGGAGCTCTCTGCCCACGAGCAGGTTGAAGAGCTGGTCGGTGCCGCCGAGCTCGACGTCTGATTTCAGGACGACCGAATCGTACCCCTGTATGAGCGGATAAAGGAACTCGTGTATCGCGATGGGCCGCCCCTCCCTGTACCTCTTCTGAAAGTCGTCCCTCTCGAGCATCCTCGCGACAGTGTACTTGGAAGCGAGACTTATGAGGTCGGTCGCCGTGAGCCTCTCCATCCATTCGCTGTTGAAGACGACCTCGGTCTTTTTCGGATCGAGTATCTTGAAGACCTGGGCGGTGTATGTCGCCGCGTTCCTCTTGACCTCGTCTTTGGTAAGCGCCTTCCTCGTCTCGGACTTGCCCGTGGGGTCGCCTATCATGCCCGTGAAATCGCCTATCAAGAGAAGTACGTGGTGGCCGAGGTCCTGAAAGTGCTTGAGCTTCTGTATTAGGACGGTGTGGCCGAGGTGCAGGTCCGGAGCCGTGGGGTCGAACCCGGCCTTTACGCGCAAGGGCCGCCCCTTCGCAACGGAGGCCACGAGCTTCTTTAAAAGGTCGCCTTCCGATATGATGCCGCTCGTGCCGCGCCTTATTATCTCTATCTGTTTACGAGGGTCCATTTGAAATATCCGGGGAGTGGATTTGGGTCTGCC
>JACOUP010000019.1 GCA_016177765.1 Deltaproteobacteria bacterium
CCCAGAAAATGCGTAAATGATTTGGGACTTTAGGGGGAACAGATAGGAAAGGCGCCTCCTTTTTAGCTACAATGTATGTATGTGAATTACGAAGTAGCTGAAGAGAAACCGCACCTGGGAGGTGCGAAAGGAGGCGCCTACGGAAAATGTAACGCAAAACAGGAAAAAAGGCAACGGGATTGAGGTGAGCTTCACCTGTCCCAATCTGACTCTGTATGGAGGAATAGGGCTATTAGGCGAGTTTGTAGGTAAACTGGAGATTAAGGAGGTCCTGGATCAGCGAATTCAGTTGCCTCGTCGGGAAAGGAAATACAGCTCAGGGGATATGATCCTGTCCCTGGTGCATGCCCAAGCTCTGGACCTGGAGCGTCTTTCGGATACAGCCCTACTACATCGGGATGGCGTTTTCCAGCAGGTAGTAGGCTTAGACGATTATCCTCATCAGACCAGCCTGAGCCGTTTTCTAGGCAAGTTCAATGTAGAGGCAGCCAGGGAGATTGGAGGGGTTAATGTAGACCTGTGGCGGCGGGTGAGGGGAGACTTGAGCCAGTGGCCCAGGATAACCCTGGACATGGACTCCCATGTGATCACGGCATATGGGAAACAGCAGCGTGCCAAGGTGGGATATAACCCCAAGAAGCCGGGAAGGAAAAGCTATCACCCTCTGCTCTGCTTTCTTGGGGAGACCCGAGACTTCCTGTGGGGGCGGTTTCGCGCTGGGGATACGAATAACCTGCAGGGGATCAGGGGGTTCCTGAGAGAATGTCTGGCGCAATTGCCCTCTGAGATAAAGGAGCTTTTCCTGCGGGCTGATTCCGGTTTCTTCGGCGACAAGTTTCTGCGAGCCTTGGAGAGTGCGAAGATAAAGTATGCAGTGGTAGCTAAGCTCTATCCTGCCATTCAGTGCCAGTTGGGTGGTGTGCAATACCGCGACATAGGAGGGGGAGTGGAGGTTGGGGAGTTCATGTACCAGGCGGTGGACTGGAAGCGGCCACGGCGGATGATAGTTATCCGGGAGGAGATAAAGGAGGGGGAGAAAAAGAAGAAGGAGCCGAAGCTGCTGGAGCTGAAGGGGCATACCTACCAGGTGATAGTGACCGATATAGAAGGCTGGGCGCCGGAAGAGGTGTGGCGCTTCTATAACGACCGAGCCAATGTGGAGAACATGCTGAAGGAAGGGATGATGGGCTACGGGTTAGACACAGTGGTGTCCCACCAGTATGGGGGCAACATGGCTCACTTCTACATCACCATGCTTACCTATAACCTGATGAACTGGTTTAAGGAGAGCGTGCTGGGGCAGGAAAAGGTAAAGAGGATGGCCAAGTGGGTGAGACAGCACTTCTTCCTGATTGCGGGGAGGCTGGTAAGCGGTGGTAGGAAGCTAATGTTGCGGCTTTCTGAGGGGTATCCCTGGAAAGAGGAGTATCACAAAGCTGAGTGTCGGCTGGAGGCTTTGAGGTTCCCGTTGTCTGGCTAGGGCATCGCC